>NZ_VJZZ01000001.1:625423-872589 GCF_009659535.1 Aggregicoccus sp. 17bor-14 | reverse complement strand
CCCGAGAGGGCCACTGGCACGCGCACGGGGCGCGCGCCCCGCCTCCGCGCCACCTCGCCCGCTCGCCCTCACGCTAAGGGCGCACGCCGCACTGCGCGTGCGCATCTCGCGCAGTCCAACTAGCGCTGCAGGTGGGTGATGGCCGCGGCGAGCAGCGCCGCGACCCCGCGCTTGGGCACGTGCAGCACCTTGCGGCGCAGGGGCGGCGGCGCCGCGGTGTAGTGGGTGCTCACCTGGTGGTGCAGCTCGGTGGCGCCCCACACCAGCACCAGGTCTGCCCACTCGAGGTCCCCGCGCGCCCGGTCCGCCGTGCGCCGCTCGGTGCCGTCCACCAGGCGCAGCGCCACCTCGGCGCCGGCGATCGTCCCCAGCTCCTCGCGCACGGCAGGGGAGCCTCCCACGATGACCACCCGCTGCACGCCTGCGCCGCGGCAGGCCTCGAGGAAGGCCCGCTCCGCGCGCCGGTTGTCCGAGCCGCCGCAGTGCGCGCAGTGGCTGCGCGGCGTGACGTGCAGGGGCTCGCGGCCGCTGCCCTGCGCCGCGGCGAGGCAGGCGGGGGCGCCGCAGTGGGGAAAGAAGCGCCCGTCCAGGAGGGCGGAGGCGCGCGCGAGCTTCTCCTCGCTCATGCGGGCCTTGCCGGCGCGGGTGAGCCCGCCCTCCTCGAGGGCGGCGCGCGCGCGGGTGCGACTGTCGGCGAGCGTGAGCCCGCGCTCGGCGAGCCACCCGTCGATGTCGCGGTCCGCGCTCACGGCGCCGGGTCCGGGCTCGGCGGCGGCGAGGGGACGGGCACCGCGGCCGCGGCGGGCGCCGGGAACAGCTCGCCCTGCGCGCGCGGCAGCCCGAGCGCCTCGCGCACCGGGGCGAAGCTGCGGCGGTGGATGGGCAGCACGCCGCGCTCGCGCAGCGCCTGCAGGTGCTTCGGCGTGGGGTAGCCCTTGTGCACCGCGAGCCCGTAGCCCGGGTGCTGCCGGTCCAGCTCCACCATCATCCGGTCGCGCGTGGTCTTCGCCAGCACGCTGGCGGCCGCGATGCTTAGCGAGAGCGCGTCCCCGTGGATGATGCCCCGCTGCGGGCAGGGGCACTCGGGAATCTTGCGCGCGTCCACCAGCGCGAAATGGGGCACCAGCCCCAGCGCCTCCACCGCGCGGCGCATGGCGAGCAGGCCCGCGTGGTAGATGTTCAGCCGGTCGATCTCCTCCACCTCGGCCACGCCCACGCCCCACGCGAGCGCGTCGCGCTTGATGGCCTCGGCCAGCTCCTCGCGGCGGCGCTCGTCCAGGATCTTCTTCGAGTCGTCCAGGCCGCGCAGCCGGTAGCCGCGCGGGAGCACCGCGGCGGCCGCCACCACGGGGCCGGCGAGCGGCGCCATGCCGGCCTCGTCCACGCCCGCCACGTGCTCGAGCCCCTGCTCCCACAGCTCTACTTCGAAGCGCAGCAGGTTGCGCAGCCGCTGCCCTTCCGCGCGGTTGCGCCCCTCGCGCGTGCGCAGCCGCCGGGCGAGCGCGCGCGCCGCCTGGCGCGGGTCCGCCTCCAGCGCCGCGAGCAGCCCGTGGGGCACGGGCTGCGCCTGCTCCACGAAGCGCAGGGTGAGCGCGCTCACGGGCTGGCGCAGCAGCTCCTGCAGGGGATCTCCAGAGGGGTCGGGCGGGGGCGTGGCGCGGGGCATCGGTGAGGGCAACGCTAGCGGCCAGGGGGCCGCCCCACAACGCTGCTCGCCCCGCCGTCTGCCCGGCGGGCGCCTAGCGATCCAGCGCGAGCGTGAGCTCGGCGGTGCTCGGGTAGCAGTGGCAGGCGTCGCAGGTCCAGCCCACCGCCACGGCCGGGCTCGTCTTGGGCGCGCGCTCGGCCTGCACCTCCACCGCCCCGTCGCCGATCTCCTCGTTCACCGCGAGCGTGGCGCCGCGCGCATCCGTGGTGCCGATCAGCGTCTTGCCGCTGCCCTCGTTGCGCGCGGTGACCACGGCGCCCTCCACGGGCGCCCCCTCCGCGTCCACCACCTTCACCCGCAGCAGCACCAGCTCCACGGAGCACGCATCGGGGCGGTCCGGAGGTGGCGGAGGCGGCTCCACGCACGCGACGAGAGGGACGAGCACGGAGGAGAGCACGAGCAGGTGCAGGGCAGGCCACGTCATGCGGGAGGAGGTAGTGACGGGCCTGCCCCCCAGCAAGGGGAGGTGTCGAGCGGACGGCGTTGCAAGTGCCCGCACCCCGGTGGGCGGCACGCCTAGCCGGGGAGATCGTCCAGTGGCGAGCCCAGCCAGGCCTGGAAGGCGGCGCGCTGGGCATCCGTGGGGCGCTCCACGCGCACCAGGTAGGCGGCGTCCGCGGGCTTCTGCCCCAGCACCACCGTCACCTCCATCAGCCGGTCGCGCCGGAACAGCGCGATGCGCACGGAGTCTCCCGGGCGCTTCTCCTCGCAGCGCGCGAGCAGCGACGCCCCGTCCACCTTGAAGCCGTCCAGCGCCACCAGGTCGTCCTCGGGGTAGAGGCCCGCCTCCTGCGCGGGGCTGCCCTCCAGCACGCTCGCCACCGTGGCGCTGCCGCGCGGGGTGAGGCCGAGCCAGCCGCGGGGCCGGCTGTCGGCTGCGCGCACGCGGGGGCCGCTGCCGCCCTTGTCGCTCGCGGACTCGCGCACGCGAAAGCGCAGCTCCAGCCCCACGTGCGCGAAGGGGGCGTAGTCCAGCTCCCTGGTGCCGCGCACGCTGTGCTCGAAGAAGCGCGCGAGCTCGGCCGCAGCCTCTGCACCAGCGAGTGCCTCCACGCGCTCGCGCGCGAGCGCCTCCACGCCGTCCTCCGGCACCCCGGAGCCGTCCCCGTAGCGCTCGAAGAGCGCGCGCATCAGGTGGTCGAGGCTGAAGGCATCCCGGGTGAGGCGGCGCAGCTCCAGGTCCAGCAGCGCGCACACCACCTCGCCCTTCAGGTAGTAGGAGATGGCGCTGTTGGGGGAGTTCTCGTCCGGCCGGTACTGCTTCACCCAGCTGAGCAGCGAGGCGTCGCTGAGGCTCTGCACGCGCCGGCCGGGGGTGGCGTGCAGCTGGCTCAGCGTCTCGCCCAGGCGGGTGAGGTAGCGCGCGGCGGACATCAGCCCCGCGCGGCGCACCACGAGGTTGTCGTAGTACGCCGTCCCGCCCTCGAAGGCCCACAGCAGGGTGGTGTAGTTCTCCTGGCCGTAGTCGAAGGGGACGAAGGCGCGCGGCTTCACCCGCTTCACCATCCACAGGTGGAAGTACTCGTGCGCGGCCAGGGTGAGCAGGTCCTCCCAGCCGCGCGCGCTCGCGAGCCCCGCGCGCGGGAAGAGCAGCGCCGTGGAGCTCGCGTGCTCGAGCCCGCCGCGCCCCTTGTCCGTGAGGTAGAGGAGGAAGAGGTAGCGCTGCAGGGGCAGGCCGCCGAACAGCGCCGCCTCCGTCTCCACGAGGCGCTGCAGGTCCTGCGCGAGCCGCTCGGGCTCGGCGAGCGTGTCTCCCCACACCACCAGCTCGTGGGGCACGCCGCCGGCAGCGAAGCGCACGGGCGTGTGCGGGCCCACCTCGAAGGGGCTGTCCACCAGGACGTCGTAGTCCGCGGCGACGAAGGCCCCATCCTCGCCGCGCTCGAGCGCGGTGAAGGTGCGCCAGCCCTCGGGTGCCTCCACCTGCACGTGGTGCGCGAGCGCGCGGGTGCGCTCGGTGTAGAGGAACAACGTCGCGCCGTTGAAGTAGGCGTGGCTGCCGTCCAGGTGGCTCGTGCGCACCGTGAGCTCGTTCGCGTAGACGCGGTAGCGCAGGGTCACCGCGCCCTCGGCGCCGCTCACGCGCAGGGTGCGCTTGTCCATGCGCGTGACGGGAAGCGCAGCGCCGCGCTCGTCCACCGCCTGCACGTCCTGCACGTGGCGCGCGTACTCGCGCACCAGGTAGCTGCCCGGGGTCCACACCGGGAACAGCGCGTCGAGCTGCCCGCCCCGCACCGCGAGCGCGGGAAAGCGCGCCTCCACCTCGAAGAGGTGCGAGTGGGGCCGCGGCATCGCGACCCGGTAGTCCACGGTGGCCGGGGCAGGGGACGGGGGCATCAGCTGCGCGGCGCCTCCTTCGCGCGCACGAGCACGGCGCCGAAGAAGCCGTCCGTGTTGTGCAGGTGCGGGGCGAGCCGCAGGAAGGGCCCCGAGCCCAGGCGCTCGGCGAGCTCGGGCCCCAGCAGCTCGGCCACCGGGCGCACCTGGAAGTCCGGGTGGCGCGAGAGGAAGTGCGCCACCACGTCCTCGTTCTCCGCGCGCAGCACGCTGCAGGTGCCGTAGATGAGGCGGCCGCCGGGCTTCACCATCGTGGCGAAGCGCTCGAGCAGCGTCTTCTGCCGCTCCACGTGCACGGTGAGATCCTGGGGCGTGAGCCGGTAGCGCGCGTCCGGCTTGCGGCGGTAGGTGCCGGTGCCAGTGCAGGGCGCGTCCACCAGCACGCGGTCCGCCTTGCCGGCGAGCGCGGCAATCGCCTCGTCCGCGGCGGCTCCTTCCGCGGGGATGACCTGGGTGCGCACGTTGTGCACGCCGGCGCGGCGCGCGCGCTTGCGCAGCTCGTCCACGCGCTTCTCGTCCACGTCCAGCGCGTGCAGGTCGCCGCGGTTCTTCATCTGCGCCGCGAGCTGCAGCGTCTTGCCGCCCGCGCCCGCGCACGCGTCCACCACGCGCGTGGGCGGCGCGTCCACCAGCATGCCGAGCAGCTGGCTGCCCTCGTCCTGCAGCTCGAAGAGGCCGTCCTTGAAGCTGGGCAGCGAGAAGGCGTTGAGGCGGCTGTCGAGCACCAGGCCGAGCGCGGACAGGGGTGTCTCGCGCGCCTCCACGCCCTCCTCGGCGAGCCGCGCCTTGAGGCTCGCGCGGTCCGTCTTCAGCGCGTTGAGGCGGGCGGTGAGCGGGGCGCGCTCGTTCATCGCCTCGGCGGCGCGCGCCGCGTCCGGGCCGAAGGTCTCCTGGAAGGCACGCGCGAGGAAGTCCGGCAGCGACGCGGCGATGGGGAAGCGCTGCGCCTCGGGCAGGGCCTCGAGCGCGGCGGCCGCCTCGGGCAGGGCGAGGAGGCACTGGGCATCCTCCTGCAGGAGCGAGGAGCCGCGCGCGACGAGCTCGGGCGGCTCGCCGTGCAGCACGCGGCTCGCGGCGAGCCGCAGCACGTCCTGGCGCGAGGGATCCAGCCGCTCGAAGCGGGGCCGCGCGTGCTGCAGCAGGAAGTCCACCGTGCGCCGGCGGCGCAGCAGCGCGTAGACGCGCTCGGCCACGGCGCGCCGCTCGTTGGAGTAGAGGTTCGTCTTGCGCCGCAGGGTGAAGTCCAGCGCGCGGTCGGCGAGCCGGCCCTCGCGGGTGACGAGCCCGTAGGCCTCGAGGCAGGCCTGCAGCACCAGGTCCTCGCGCAGCGGGCGCTCGCGGTGCGCCTCCCCGGCGCGCGGTGCCGCCGAGCGCGGCGTGGCGGAGCGCGGCGGCAGCTCCGGCTCGCGCTGCGGGGGACGCCCGGCGGCGCGCGGACCGGGGCGGCCCTTGGCATGCGCGGCCTTGCGCGGGGCGGAGGAGGGGGCGGGGCGGCGGTTCTTCAAAGCGGTGTTCCTCTTCTGGGCGGGCGCCCGGGGACCCCTTGCGCGCTCGCGGCGGCGGTCCGGGGAAGGCGCATCGCATCCCCGGCGGGCCTTGACAAGGGCCGAGCGCAGGGCGGCCGGCCGGACGGCCTCAGGCGCGGCGCCGGCGGCGACGGGCGAAGCCCGCGGCGAGCAGCCCCGCGACCGGGAGCAGCGCCGCCGCAGGGCTCGCACTGCAGCCCCCCGACTGCGCTCCGTCCGAGGGATTGAGGGCGGCCGGAGGCTGCTGGGCCACGCCGCCGCCGGCCGACGGGGGCAGGGGCTGGCCCGGGGCCACCACCAGCACGGTGAGGCTGCGGGTCACGCTCTGGGCGCCCGAGGTCGCGGTGGCGCTCACGGTGTACTGGCCCGGCTCGGTGAAGGTGTGGCTCGCCTGCGCGCCCGTGGAGGTACCGCCATCGCCGAAGCTCCAGTTCAGGGTCGGATTGGACAGCGAGGTGGTGGCGGTGAACTGGGCCTGGTGCGGCGCCGTGCCGCTGTCCTTGTCCACCGCGACGCTCAGGCTCGCGGCGGAGGGCGGCGCGGCCACCTGCTTCGTGAGCGTGAAGCTGTCCACCACGCGGCCCGAGGGGTTGAGGAAGCGGGCCTGCAGCGTGCCCCCCTCGACGTTCACGTCGAGGAAGCCGTAGTCGGTGTCGTTGCGCACCGCGCTCCAGGAGGGCTTCGCGGTGGTGAAGGGGCGCAGGGTGGCGCCGCCGCTGCCCACCACGAGGTAGGGGATGCCGCCGCTGCTCGCCACGTTGTCGCCCTTCATCGGGTAGCTGCGCTCGTAGTTGTGGTCGTGCCCGGTGAGCACCAGGTCCACCCCGTACTTCTCGAAGAGGGGGCCGAACTCGCGGCGCATCGTGAGCTGGCTGCCGTGATCGCCGCTGGAGAAGGGCGGGTGGTGGAAGAAGACGACCTTCCACGCCGCCGTGCTCGCCGCGAGGTCCTGCTCCACGAAGGCCTTCTGCGCCGCCAGCGTGCACTTGTCCGCCCCGGACATGCCCAGCGCGCAGTTGGAGTCGAGCGAGACGAAGTGGATGAAGCCCCAGTCGAACGAGTAGAAGCGCTCGCTGCCCAGCGCGTTGTTCGTGGGCAGGTAGAAGTTGTCCAGGTAGGGCTGGGCCTCGTTCGTCACGTACTCGTGATTGCCCACGCTGGGGAAGAGCGGCACCTCCGCGAGCAGCCCGGCCATGGGCGCGAAGAGGTTGGTCTGGAACTGCGCCTCGGTGCCCGCGTCGTATGCGTTGTCGCCCAGCGCGACGAAGAGCTCCGGGTGCAGCGCGAGCATCGCGTCCGCGACCTGCTTCTCCTGGGTGCCGCCGGTGCCGAAGTCCCCCACCGCGGCGAAGTGCACCTTCTGGGTGCCCTGCAGCGGCGCGGTGACGAAGCTCTTCGCGGGGCTGCTGCTGCCGCACGCGTCCACCACGTACGAGTAGCGGGTGGCCGGCTCGAGGCCGCGCAGCGTCACGGCCTGCACCGCGGCGCTGCTGCCGGCGTTCGCGCTCAGGTCCGTGCTGCTGCCCTTGCCGTAGCGCACCGTGGCGGCGCAGGTGCCGCTCATCCGGAAGGCCACCGTGGCCGCGTCCGGCTTCACGTTCTGGAGATACGGGGCGCGGGTGAGGGTGGCCGCACGCGCACCCTGCGTCGCACCCACGAGCGCGAGGAGCAGGGCAGGAAGGAGCAGGCGAGGGGACAGTGCGTCTCGACGGTGCATTCGGCCTCCGCGCCGGGGAAGCTCCCCGGGCGCAGAGTGAAACCGTCGGCTGGTCTACGAAGTTCCCTCTCCCACCAGGGGAGCGGGGCGCCTGCCTGCCCGCCTGCTCTGCGTGAGGCTACGGCTTCACGCTGTAGCTGGAGAGCTCCTCGAGGCGCTCGCCGTCCTCCTTCACCTTGCCCACGCCCGGCACGAGCCAGTAGTCGCGCACCTTGCCGTCCTTGTCGGTGCGGTCGCGCTGCAGGTGCACGGCGTTGGTGAACTTGCCGGCAGGCACCTCGACGGTCTCGTTCACCGCGATGATGCGCCACAGGTAGGGCTTCATGGGCTCGCTCGTGGCCGGGGTCCCGTCCGTGTACGCGACCTTCTCCGTCACCTCACCCTGGGTGTAGGTCCAGCCCACCTCGTGCGACGCGGAGATGGACTTGAGCGTGGCGGGAGACCAGACGCTGACGCTGTAGAGCTGCCCGTCGTGGTGGTCCTCCTCGCGCAGGCGGGTGACGAGGCCACCGGACTCCTGCTGCCAGGAGCGCTCCAGATACACGGGGGTGCGCTGCTGCACGCTCTCCACCTGGATGGCCTGCACCCCGGGCTGGTTGGGGACGTCCTGGAGGCCCTTCACCGTCACGTCCTTGGTGTAGCGCCGTCCGTCCTTCTCGGTGATGGCGTAGGTCCAGGTGGAGCCCGTGGTGAGCGGCCACAGGCTGGTGGCGCTCGCGGGCGGATTGGGCTGCGGGTTCACCGGGCCCGGGTCCACCCCGGAGCCGTCGTCGGTGGGAAGGCTTCCGCCCCCGCAGCCCGCCGTGAACACCAGCGCCGCGAATGCGGCGAGCACCTTCGTCTTCTGCGTCTTCATGTCAGCTCCTCCCTTGCCCCCGACTTCGGGGACACCGTCGTCCAGCGCAGTCCGCGCAGGGCGCTGCCGTTCGTGCCGCTGAGCGCCGCGGCGAGCACCCCGGGCTCGCGCTCCTCCACCTCGAGCTCCAGGCGGCGCGCGTCGAAGTCGAGCGCGCAGCCCTTCACCAGCACGTTGCGCGCGCCGAGCGCCTGGCGCAGCGAGGCCTCCGCCCCCACCAGGTCATCCGCCTGCGCGCTCACCACCACGCGCTGCTTCGAGGGCTTCTCCTCTTTGTTCAGCAGGTCCTGCGCGAAGAGCATCAGCGCCACGAACGAGGCGCCCGCGAACGCGATGCCCAGCGTGCCGTGGCCACAGGCCATGCCCAGCCCGATGACGAGGAAGAGCACGGCCGCGTCGCGCGGGTCCTTGAGCCCGGACCTGAAGCGCACGAAGCCGCCCAGGCCCACCAGCCCGAAGGCCTTGGCCATGCTCTCGCCCACCACCAGGGTGATGACGGCGGCGGCCGCGCACAGGAGGATCTGCGCCTGCATCATCTCGGCCTTGGGCAGCGGGCGCCCGAAGAGCAGGCGCCACGGGCGCAGGCTGAGCACCGTGCCGATGAGGGTCGCGGCGAGCAGGCGCGGCACCATGGTGCTGGCCTGCACCGGCATGGGCACCGCGGAGGCCGACTCGGCCAGCGATTGGAGCTGGGGAAAGAGCATGGTCGGGACCTTGGGGCCTAGGTCGGCGCCAGGAGCGCACTACGCTCGGGCGCCACTTCGGCGATGCGGATGGAGGAGGGCGCCTGCGGCGCAGGCGCGCTGGTGACGACGGCGCAGGCGTTTCGCAGCAAGGGCAGGCGCGAGGGCGAGGCCTCCAGCACGCGCGCGAGCAGCGCCCGGGTGCGCTCGCCCAGCGGCAGGCCGCGCATGGACGAGAGCACGGTGGCCGGCCAGCGCGCGGCGTACGCCTCGCGCAGGGCCCACGCGCGCGGGTGGTCCAGCCCGTCCAGCGAGTCGATGGCCTCCTTCGAGCGGGCCGCGCCGCGCTCGCGCAGCGCGAAGGCCTCGTCGGTGGTGAGCCCCGTGAGCGAGCGCATCACCAGCTTGAGCGCGTGCTGCTCGAGCGAGGCGCGCAGGGCGCTCGCGAACGGGGAGTCCAGCCCCGTCACGCTGCGCAGCACGGCGAGCCGGTCGTTGGGTAGCAGCCGCTCGCGCAGCGCATCCGCGCGCTCGCCCGCCACGCCCTGCAGGCTGCGCGCGACGTCCGCGTACAGGCCCGCCGCCACGCCGCGCTCACGCATCACCCACGCCGCCGCGGTGTCCACGCCGGCGAGCCCACACAGCACGTCCGCGAGCTGGCCCGCGTGCAGGCCGTGCTCGCGCAGCGCCCAGGCCACCTCCGTGTCCACGCGCTTGAGGCTCTGGAGCACGTCGCGCGGGGCGAGCGGGAAGAGGCGGGTGCGCAGCGCGTCCGCACGGGCGGACGCATCGTACACGAGGCTCTGCGCGACCTCGGCCGGGGCGCGCGGGGCGAGCAGCTCGCGCAAATCCCACGCGGCCTCGTCGAAGAGGCCGGTGAGGCTGCGGGCGGTGAGCTCGGGGAAGCGCTCGGCGGCCGCGAGCCGGCGCTTGTGCGCGGCCGTGCCCGGCATGCCGCCCAGCAGGAACACCCCCAGCGCGGGCTCGCGCGTCTCCAGCCCGTCCAGCACGTCGTAGAAGCGCTGCTCGATCGCCGCAGGCTCCGGGCTGAACGGGGCGGGGGCCGCAGGCGGCGCCGCGATGCGCTGGATGGTCGGCTCACGCCCCTCGAGCCGCGCGACCACCGCGTCCACGATGCGCTGCTCGAGCACCCACAGGGGCTGCTCGTTGTTCTCGATGACCAGCCAGCGGCTGGGCTCCTGGCGCGCGAGCTCGCGGAACTGCTCGCGCACGCGCACGCTCAGCCCCGCGCCCACCAGGCCCTTGCGGCTGTCGCTGTCCTTCTCGCGCCGCTCCTTGAGCTTGCCCAGGCGCTTGCGCAGCCGGGCGAGGTCCGGGTCCACGTCCACCAGGATGACCAGGTCCGGCCACAGGCCCTGCGAGGCCAGCTCGCAGGAGGGCTGCAGCTCCGCCTGGGGCAGGCCGCGCCCGCCCCCGCTCAGCGCGAGCTGCGAGTAGAGGTAGCGGTCGGTGATGCACACGTCGCCGCGGGTGAGCGCCGGGGCGATCACCTCCTCGAGCTGCTGGGCGTCGCGCGCGAGGTTGAGGAAGAACTCGGTGCGCGCCCCCATCTCCAGCAGGCGCGCATCGCGCGTGAGCTCGCGGATGCGCCGCGCGATGGGACTCTGCAGCTCGCCGCCCTCCCGCGCGTGCGTCACCCGGTAGCCGAGGCGCTTGAGCCGCGCCGCGAGCAGGTTGGAAAGCGTGGTCTTGCCACTGCCGTCGATGCCTTCGAAGTCGATGAACACGAGAACCCCTACCCCCCGACGCTGCCACCCATGGCGCGCTCCTCGAGCTGCGCCATTCCCACTGCGAACTTGCTGTAGCCCCGGTCACTCGCGCGCTGCAGCGCGGAGATCCACTCCGGCAGCTCGCGCCCCAGGTGCTTCACCTCCACGATCACCTCCGGGTCGCGCAGCACCGGCGCCCCGAGGCGCTCGGCATTCAGCGCCTGCTCGGAGAAGGCGAGCTCCGCGGTCACCCGGTGGTACGCGATGTGGCGGTCCACCGTGACGCGCCACGCGTCGCTGCCCTGGTACACGGTGCGCGCGTAGGTGACCCCGAGCGTGGGGTGCAGGCTGCCGCCGGCGATGAGGGGCAAGAGCCCCACGCCGCCGCGCATCACCGTGCGGAGCTGCCCGCGGGGCACCCACACGCGGCGCTTCTGCGTCACCCCGTTGCGCTCGCGCTTCACCTCGAGCACCACGCGCGCCACGCCGTCCGCGCCCACGTCCGGCGCGTACTCCTTCGTGCGCACCTTGAGGCAGTCGTGCGGCGTGCGCAGCGCGCGCTCGGTGAGCGGGTGGCCCAACCGGTCGAAGTACACGGAGGTGATGCGCGTGGGCAGGGGCACCGGCCCGAGCAGCTCCCCCGAGAGCCGCTCGCACAGCGCCTGCGCCTCGTCTGCGCCGAGCACGAGCTTGAACTCGCGCCGCAGCTTGGTGACCTCTCCCTCGGCAAAGCGGATCATGGGTGCAGGTCCTCTAGAAGCGGGTGGCCAGCTGCACGGAGAGCTCGAGGCCGGGCGCCTCGTCCCCCGGGCGCAGCGCGCGCTCGGCCTGCAGCTGGGCCTTGAACACTTCCGCGTACAGCACGTTCACGCCGCCGAGCACCGCATGCCCCTGCGCGCGCTGGGCTTCGCTGCGCAGCTGCATCAGCTCCGCGCCCACCAGCGGCTGCAGCGCCCAGGGCCCCGTGCCCACGGGCAGCGTGTAGCTGGCGAGCGCCGTCTGGGCGAGGAAGCGGCCCACGGGCAGGTGGCCCGCGCTGCCCTCCGCGCTCAGGCGCAGCGCGCCGAGCTCGAGCGAGGCGTCCGCGGCGCCCGCGTAGTTGCGCACGCCCTTGAAGGCCTCGGTGAGGTAGGTGCTCGCGCCCAGCGTGAGCGCGGAGAAGGGCTGCACGGCGATGCGGCCGGACACGTCCTCGCTCGCCGGCGTGCCGAACTCGTCCAGCGCGCCGCGGAACACGCCCGCGGAGGCGCGCAGCGCCCAGGCCCCCTGTGCCTTCACCTCGCCCATCAGCCCCATGCGCCGCCCGCCCAGCTGGTGGTCGTCCACGAGGTACTTCTGCACGAGGCCGCGGTTGATGAGCGGCAGGCTCCAGGACGACTCCAGCTCGCGCGCGAGGAAGGGTGCCTTGAACTGCCCGGCATACAGGCGCAGCCGCTTCGCGTCGTCCGCGAGCCGCACGTACGCGTCCTTGAGGATGGCCTTGGAGGAGAGGTCCGCGCTCACCTCCGCCTCGACGTTGCGGTAGCGCGCCTCCACGCCCACGCGCGCCTCGCTCACGCCCAGCTTGCGCTTGTAGTCCTTGCGCTCGTCCGCGCTGCCGCCCGCGTACACGCGGCCGGACACGCGCACCTTGGGCTCCTTGCGCACGGGCTCGGAGGCGCGCTCGCGCCCCTCGGAGGGCGCCGTCACGGGCTCCTCGGGCGCCACGAGCGCGCCAGAAGGCTCCGTCGGCAGCTCCCGCTGCGCAGGCTGCGCCGGCGCCGCGGGCAGCGCGAGGCCCCCCGCGGGCGCCTCGTCCGTCTCGGCGGCGGCGAGCGCCACCGGTGCATCCAGGTCACCCACGCTCACGGCGTTGCCCGGAGCGTCGCCCGGAGCGTCGCCCGGAGCCTCCAGCGGAGCCGCCTCGGGCTCCGCATCGGGCGCTCCGGCCGCGCGCGCCTGCGCAGCCTGGAACGAAATCAGGAGGACTGCAGCGAGGAGGCCCCGCCGCCCATGCACGAAAACCGTTGACCCGCCCATTGCCCCCGCCTCCCCACCGCAGCCCGCACGGCTGCACTGCAACAGGGGTGCCCAGCGCTGCCGCTATCCACGGAAGGACAGTTCAACGCCCTCTTCGGGGCAGCGCACGGCGTGGCGTGGGTGCAACGGGGGCGTCACACGGAAGAAAAGTACTGATCCAGGGGGCCGTGCGGTCTTTCGAAGTTACAGACGTTCAGCCCCGTGGAGCCCTCAGTAGCGCGGCAGGCGTGGATCAACCTGGAGGCTGTAGAGGTCGATGCCGCCGCGCAGCGACACCGCGTCCACGCCGCGCGCGCGCAGGAAGGCCGCGCCGTCCAGGCTGCGAACGCCGTGGTGGCAGTAGACGACGACGGGGCCGGGCCTTGCGGCGAGCGCCTCGAGCTCGTCCGCGCGCTCCTCCAGCTCCGGCAGCGGGATCAGCACCGAGTCCGGCAGCGCCACGTACGCGTGCTCGTGGGGAAAGCGCACGTCGAGCAGGGCAGGGCGCTGCTCGGCGGGCCCGCTCAGGCGCGCGGCGAGCTCGGCGGGGAGGATCTCGGGGATGGGCATGAGGGCTCAGGTGCCAGAGGCGCAGAACTGCTCGTAGTCGATGAAGCGCACCTGGGCGCCCGGCGCGCAGGTGGGGCAGGCCGGGTCGCGGCGCAGCTTGAGCGTGTGGAAGTGGGTGCCCAGCGCGTCCAGCGTGAGCAGGCGCCCCACCAGCGGCTCGCCGATTCCGAGGATGAGCTTGAGGGCCTCGTTGGCCTGCAGCATCCCCACGAGCCCGGGCAGCACCCCGAGCACGCCGGCCTCGGCGCACGAGGGCGCGAGCTCGGGCGGCGGCGGCGCCGGGTAGAGGCAGCGGTAGCAGGGGCCCTGGCCGGGGACGAACGTCGTCACCTGGCCCTCGAAGCGGAACACCGAGCCGTGGATGTTGGGCTTGCCCTGCAGCACGCAGGCGTCGTTGAGCAGGTAGCGGGTGGGGAAGTTGTCGCCGCCGTCGAGCACGAGGTCGAAGCCCTCGAGGATCTCCACCACGTTCTGGGAGGTGAGGCGGGTCTGGAAGGTGCGCACCTGCACGTCCGGGTTGAGCGCCTCGATGGCCGCCTTCGCGCTCGCCGTCTTGGGCTGGCCGGCGCGCTCCTGGGTGTGCAGCACCTGGCGCTGCAGGTTGCTCAGGTCCACCACGTCCATGTCCACGATGCCCAGCGTGCCCACCCCGGCCGCCGCGAGGTACAGCGCCGCGGGCGAGCCCAGGCCGCCCGCGCCCAGCAGCAGCACGCGCGCCCCGAGCAGCTTCGCCTGGCCCTCCTCGCCCACCTCGGGCAGCGAGAGGTGGCGCCGGTAGCGCTCGCGCTGCTCGCGGCTGAGCACCCGGGGCTTCTCCACCGGGAAGGCGCGGTCGCTCCAGCGCCCGTAGCCGCCCGCGAGCGAGCGCACGCGCGTGTAGCCCATGTCCTGCAGCGTCTTGGCCGCGAGCGCCGAGCGGGTGCCGCCCGCGCAGTAGAGGACCAGGTCCTCGTCGCGCCGCACCCGCTCCTCGATGCGCAGCTCCAGGAAGCCGCGCGGGAGCGAGAGCGCGCCCGGGAGGCGCCCCGCCGCGTACTCCTCCACCTCGCGCACGTCCACGAGCCGCGGGGGTGCCCCCGCGTCGAGCGCGCGCTTGAGCTCCTCCACGGACACTTCGCGGATGGCCGCGCGGGCATCGGACAGGAGGTCGCGGAAGGTGGGCGCCATGGCCTCTCCTCTTAGCCGCCGGGGGGCGCCACTTCCACCGCCTCCCACCCTGGCAGGACGCGCGGTTGGGCGCCGGACGCCCGCGGCTCGCTCCCGCCCGCCTCCCCGCCGGGCGGGCAGGCGCGGGGTGGGGCGCGACCCGGGGGGAAGGCCCGCGCCGTGGGGATGACAGGACACAGGGCGGGGTGCATGGATTTTCGGCGGCGCGCGGTTATAAGGCGACGCGCAAGGAGACACGCCAAGACCATGGAAAGCACCCAGCCTCAGAACCCCGTCGCCCCCGCCGCCGCCCAGGTGGACCCCCGCACCCCCGTGCGCCTCACCGCCGCGGCCGTGCAGCAGGTGAAGGCCGTGATGGCCCAGCAGAACTTCGAGGGCTACTTCTTCTCCATCCGCGTGGTGCCCGCCGGCTGCAGCGGCCTGGGATACGACCTGAACCTCGTGAAGGAGGCCAAGGCCAACGATCACGTCTGGGAGCAGGAGGGCGTGCGCATCACCACGGACGCGCTCAGCAGCAAGTACCTGCTCGGCACCGAGGTGGACTTCGTCTCCGGCGTCACCGGCTCCGGCTTCAAGTTCATCAACCCGAACGCGAAGCAGTCCTGCGGCTGCGGCACGTCGTTCAGCACCTAGCCTCACCCAGCACCGGGTCGCACCCCGCGCGCCTCGGGCAGGAGCCACGGCTCCTGCCCTCGAGGCGCCGGCCTACTTGATCAGCGCCGAGGCGGGGAACACGCGCTGCCAGTTGTGGCTCTCGCTCTTGCGCGCGATGCGCTCGCTGCGCCGCGACTCCGCCTCCGTCGCCGCGCTGCGCTCCGCGTCGGTCTCGAGCCGCAGCGGCGGCACCGGCATCTTGCCGCCATCCTTGTTGATCGCCACGAAGGTGAGCAGCGCGCTGGTGGCCATGTGGCGCTCGCCGGTGAGCGGGTTCTCCGCCGTCACGGTGACGCCCACCTCCATCGACGTGCGGAACGCGGCGATCACCCGCCCGTGCAGCGTCACGATCCAGCCGATCTTGATGGGCGCGTGGAAGTGCAGGTCGTCCATCGAGGCGGTCACCACCGTCTGACGGCAGTGGCGCTGGGCGGCCACCGCCGCGCAGATGTCGATCCACTCCATCACCCGCCCGCCGAACGCCGCATTCACCGGGTTCGCGTCCGAGGGGAGGATCATCTGGGTCATCGTCACTTCGGAGTCGCGCGGGCTCTTGGCCAGCGGCGGGGCGGCTGCGGTCACGGGGTCACCTGTGTTCAAGGTTTGGAGGAGCGGCGCCGGGGCGCCTGTTCGCCAGCGTATGCATACACGGGACTGAAGATCCGTCACGGCTTCGTTGGTTGCGCCCACACGCAAAATCTCCGTACAAACCGCGGACACGCCGCGTCACCCCCCAGGAGCTCTCCCCATGGCCACGCCCTCCCTCGCCCCGATGCCCGCGCCCACCGCCGAAGAGCTGCTCAAGCGGGTGGACTCCATGGGCCCCGGGGACCTGGACGCGCTGCCCTTCGGCATGATCCAGCTGGATCGCACGGGCCGCATCCTCAAGTTCAACCGCACCGAGGCGAACCTGGCGCGCATCAACCAGGAGCGCCAGCTGGGCCGCAACTTCTTCGACGACGTGGCCCCCTGCACGAAGGTGCGCGAGTTCTACGGCCGCTTCCAGGAGGGGCTGGAGAAGCGCAGCCTCTACGAGACCTTCGGCTTCGTCTTCAAGTTCGACCACGGCTGGCGCAACGTGGCGATCACCATGATGTACAGCGAGAAGACCGACTCGGTCTGGGTGCTGGTCTCGCAGACCTCGGTCACCCAGCCCCCGCGCTAGGCGCGAGCGCGCCTTTAGCGGGCCGCGTCCAGCACGCGGCGCAGCAGGTCCGGGCGGTCGGTCATCACGCCGCCCACGCCCTCGGCCACCAGCTGGCGCATCTCGGCCTCGTCGTCCACGGTCCACACGTTGACCCACTTGCCCAGCGCGCGCACGGCCGCGAGGAAGGGCGGGTCGATGAGCCGCACGCCGCCGAAGTACAGCGGCATGTCCAGCACGTGGTAGCGCGGCTCCTCGGGGGGCGGTTCTCCCGACTTGAGCCCCATCACCAGCGCGGTGAGCGCGTCGCGCGGGTAGAAGTGGCAGGCCTCGGGCAGGGCGCGCGCGAGCCGCTCGCCCACCGCGTCCAGCTCGCTGCCCACGCACACCCGGTCCACGGCGCCCTCTGCGCGCAGCAGCCGCGCGAGCACGTCCTCGATGCCCGCCACGTCCGGCTTCGCCTCCACGTTGAGGCGCATGCCGGGGAAGGCGCGCAGCACCTCGCGCAGCGTGGGCAGGCGCACGTCCTGGCCGCGGAAGGGGAAGCGCTGCCCGTCCGGCGTGAAGTGGTAGCCCGCGTCCAGCTGCTGCAGCTGCGCGAGCGTGCGCTCCGCGAGCGGCCCCTCGCCGTCCGTGCAGCGCTCGAGCGTGGGGTCGTGGCTCACCACCAGCTCTCCGTCGCGGCTCAGGTGCACGTCCAGCTCGAGCATGTCCGTGCGGTAGCGCTCCACCGCCTGGCGGAAGGCCGGCAGCGTGTTCTCGGGCGCGAGCAGCGCGCCGCCGCGGTGGGCGATGTGCAGCGTGGGGCACTGGCCCTGGAGGTTCTGGAGGCTCTGGAGGTAGGGAGGGGGAGAGGCCATGGGGTGAACCCTAGTAGGTGAGGCCATGTGGGTGGGGGTGGGTAGAGTGCCTCCACTGCAAGTGCACCCCTCGAGCGCTCCGGGTACGACCCCTTGGGAGTCCGCGGACTTGGCCGAGCCGAGCCCTCTCCCACGCCGGGTAGCCAGGTGGGCGGGTTGAACCTTGAGTGTAATTAACGTGCTGAAATTCCAAGGTTTTCCCCACACTGCAGCGGATTGAAAACGTCAGACCGGGCCCGTAGAGTCGACGGCGTTCCCATGGCGCGCGCGACGAAAAAGAGCCTCGAGCAGAGCCCCCCGCGGGGCTCGAAGAAGAGCCCAGTGAGGAAGCGAGCCTACGCCCCCGCAGGGCGCACGGCCCGCCAGCTTCCGACGGCCCCCGAGCCCAACCGCCTGCTCAAGGTGTGGCGGCGCGTGCTGGAGCGGCGCCTGCGCACCCGGCTGCGCGGCAGCGTGGCGGTGGAGGTGCACGACAACACGCACACCATGCTCACCTTCCAGCGCCGGCGCGGGCAGTGGCGGCTGCGGCTGCACCACATGTTCCTCGCCGCGCCGGACGAGGTCATCGGCGCGCTCGCGGACTTCGTGCGCGACGCGGACCCCACGGCGAGCGCGCTGCTGGACCGCTACATCGAGCGCAACAAGGCCTACATCCGGCGCGTGACCCCGGCGCAGCTGCGCAAGCGGCTGCGGCTGGACCCGGCCGGGCGCCACCACGATCTCGCGCGCATCTTCGAGCGCCTCAACGAGCGCTACTTCGAGAACCGCATCAACGCCGCCATCACCTACGGGCCCGCGCCCAAGGTGAAGGGGCCGCGCAAGAGCATCAAGATGGGCTCCTACTCGGCGGACTCGCGCGTCATCCGCATCCACCCGGCGCTGGATCAGCCCCTGGTGCCCCGCTACTTCGTGGAGTGGATCGTCTTCCACGAGATGCTGCACCACATCTACAAGATCCGCCGCGGCGAGAGCGGCCGGCGCTGCGTGCACCCGCCCGAGTTCATGGAGCACGAGCGCCGCTTCCACGACTACCGGCGCGCCCAGGCCTGGGAGGACGAGAACCTGGACCTGCTGCTGCGCGCGCGGCCCGCGGCCTAGGGCTCACCGCCTCCGCACCAGCCAGCTCTGGCCCGCGTGGGCGGCGATGACCAGGTCGCCGCCCACCAGCCGCTCGCCGAACACGCGCGAGGGGTGCACCCCGCGCACGAGGAAGTGGTCGTACGCCGCCCCCTCGCGCTCGGGCACGAAGGCCTCTGGGTGCCACTCCGAGGGGAAGGTGGGTGGCGGCACGCCCCGGTACTTGAGCGGCGAGTGCGGCGTGAGCGCGAAGCTGAAGTTCGCGACCCCGCCGCGCGCCCGCGCGAGCACCGCCGCCGCGTGCAGGTAGACCGGGAAGCGCACCTCGCGCGAGCTCCAGTCGTAGACCAGCCCCATCACCCGCGGCCGCGGCGCGGTGGCCGCCACCAGCGCGTCCAGCTCCGAGGCCTCGCGCGAGAAGCGCAGGAAGCCCGTGCCCAGCACCAGCGCGAGCAGGAGCGCGCAGCCCGCCGCGAGCCCCAGCAGCGCCCGGCGCAGGCCCCGCGAGTGCACGGCCGGGAGCGCCGCCACCGCGAGCGCCGCGGCGAGGTGCGCGAAGCGCGTGTTGAGGTAGTACATGTACCCGCGGATGTCGAAGGGCAGCAGGAAGTAGAGCGCGAGCGCGATGGCGAGCAGCCCCAGGGGCCGCGCCGCCTCGAGCGCGCCCTCGCGCGGAGCCCCCGTGCCCCGGCGCGCGCTCTCCACCGCCCACGCCCCCAGCGCGAGCAGCGCCACCGCGCCTACGGCCCACACCGGCAGCCGGTCGCTGCCGTCGCGCAGGAGGTTTCCCAGCACCCGCGGCAGCTCGTCGAGGTTCTGCGCGAAGGGCTTGTAGGCGAGGTTCTGGGGACTGAGCATCGGGCCCCACGCCTTCCAGGGCACCCCGGGCTCCACCTCCGCGGGCGCCCCCAGCCGCAGGCCCACCCACAGCAGGAAGAGCAGCACGCCGGGCACCACGCCCACGAGCGCGGGCACGCGCGCAGGCCACCAGCGCTCGCCCGCGGGCGTGCGCGTGGTGAGCAGCAGCCAGGGCAGGGCGAGCGCGAGGAAGGCGAAGGCCTGCACGTGGAAGAGCAGCACCACCACCAGCGCGAGCCCCATCCCCACGGCCCACGCGCGCCTGCGCGCCGCGTCCGTCACGCTGCGCACGAAGAGCCCCGCGCACAGCAGCGCGAGCGGCAGCGCGGCCAGGTAGTTCACGAAGCCCCACCCGAAGCTGTCCCCGTAGGCGAAGGGCAGGGCGAGCAGGCTCGGCCAGCGGGGGCGGCCCAGCGCGCGCAGGAGGAAGGCGAGCGCGAGCGGCAGCCCGGCGACGTAGAGCGAGAGGAAGAGCCGGTTGGCGAGCTCCAGCGGCAGCACCCAGTTGAGCGCGCTCACCGCGTAGTAGTAGCCGAGGTAGGGGGTGAGCTCCCCGCGGGTGGTGAGCAGCTGCGGGTAGAGCGTGGTGGGGTCGTCCAGCCGGTGCAGCGCCGAGATGAGGTGCAGGTGCTGCGGCAGGTCCACCATGGGCAGGTGGGCGCCCACCCACAGGGGCAGCACCCCGAGCGCGAGCCCCAGCGCATAGAGGAAGCGCACATCGACGAGGCGGGAGGCGACGGCGCGGGCGTCGAGCTGGCGGTGAATACGCGCGGGTGCTGGGCGGTCAGGCAAGGCGGGGACCCCGTTCGGGGCGGGGACTCTACGCGGCCGGCGCCGCTCCGTGTGGGATGTTGGCTGGCTGCTGATCGGCCGGCCGGCCCCGCTGGTCCGGTGCGCCGGTCTGCGCTATAGCGGGACCCCGAAGGCTCGAAGGCTCGTGAGGTCGTGATGATGCGCAAGGGAACGTTCGGTGCGGTGCTGCTGGTCGCCTCGCTAGTGGGGGTGCCGGGTGCGGCGCGCGCGTGCGAGAAGGGCAAGCCCTGCCACTGCGCCCACGCCGAGGCGAAGCCGGCCCCGGCCGCGGCCCAGGCCACGACAGAACAGCAGCAGGCGCACGACGCGCTCGTGAAGGCAGGCCAGAAGCTGCTCGCGGCCAAGTGCAGCTGCGGGAGCAAGGGCGACTGCACCTGCAAGAAGGGCCAGTGCCAGTGCGCCAAGTGTGGCGGCCGCCACGAGGGGCGCGCCGGCATGGTCGAGGCGCTGGAGGGCCAGAGCGGGGGCCAGGCGCTGGACGCCGACGTCCGCTACGACGCCTCCGCCGGCGTGCTGCTCTAGGCCCGCAGGGCCCCGCCGCTACTGCTTCGGACGGCGCGGGGCGCCGGCGGCACCCGGCAGGTCCGCGCTCACCAGCACGGGCCAGCCGCGCGCCATCGCCTCGCGGAAGAAGCCGGCGAGCTCGCGGCGCGCCTGGTTCACCGAGCCGAGGAAGGGGTCGATGAGCGACTCCTCGCCGAGGCTGCGGTTCGCGTTGAGCTCCACGGGCTGCCCGCAGCGCTCGCAGCGGATGGACACCTGGCGCACCAGCGCCACCGGCACCGCGTAGCGCGCGCCGCACTCCTGGCACTTCCACACCAGCGCGCGCTCACCCGCCTCGCGCTGCGCGAGCGACTCCAGCTCGTCCGCGAGGCGCAGCAGCGCGGGCAGGTCCTGCGGCGGCTGGGCGAAGACGGCCGAGGGGCCGTAGCCCGCCCCCGGCGTGCCGAGGGAGGGCGGACGGTCTCCCTGCAGCAGCGTGCGCAGCCGGTCGCGCGCGCGCAGGTCGCGGAAGGCAGCGCCCGCGAGCGCCCGCTCCACCGCCTCGTGCAAGGGCGGAAGGTCGGGCTCGAGGCTCTCCTCGAGCGCGAGCGTCGGGGTTTGCTCCGTAAGCTGATGGCCGGGGATGGAGAAGAATCGGAAGCCCACGGGGTTTCTTTGGCACCCCACCTGCGGGGGCGCAAGGCGCGAATCACCCCGAGTGCTGGTGCCCCGACAGTCGCCCGCAGCGCCGCCTCAGGACCATTCGAGCATGCGCTGCAGGGGGGCGCGCGCCGCCAGCTGCAGGTCCGGGGGCAGGAGCAGCTCCGGGGTGCGGTCCTTCATGCACCGGTAGAGCTTCTCCAGCGTGTTGAGGCGCATGTAGGGGCACTCGTTGCACGCGCAGCCGTTGTCCGGCGGCGCGGGGATGAAGGTCTTGTCCGGCGCGCCGCGCTTCATCTGGTGGAGGATGCCCGCCTCCGTCACCACGATGAACTTCTGCTTCGGGCTCGCCACCACGTGGTCCAGGAGCGCCTTCGTGCTGCCGATGAAGTCCGCGTGCGCGAGCACCGCCTGCTCGCACTCGGGGTGGGCCACCACCTCCGCGTCCGGGTGCTCCACCTTGAGCTGCACCAGCTTCTTCTCGCTGAACAGCTCGTGCACGATGCAGCTGCCCGGCCACAGCACCATGTCGCGGCCCGTCTGCTTCATCACGTGGCGGCCCAGGTGCTGGTCCGGCGCGAAGAGGATGGGCTGCCCCGCGGGCACCTGGTTCACGATCTTCACCGCGTTGGACGAGGTGCAGATGACGTCGCTCATCGCCTTCACGGCGGCCGAGCTGTTCACGTAGCTCACCACGAAGTGGCCCGGGTGCTTCTCCTTGAAGGCCTTGAAGGCGGCCGGCGGGCAGCGGTCCGAGAGCGAGCAGCCCGCCTTGAGGTCCGGCAGGAGCACCTGCTTGCCCGGGTTCAGGATCTTCGCGGTCTCCGCCATGAAGTGCACGCCGCAGAAGACGATGACGTCCGCCTTCGTGCGCGCCGCCGCCTGGGCGAGCGCGAGGCTGTCGCCGACGAAGTCCGCGAGATCCTGGATCTCGCTCTCCTGGTAGTAGTGCGCCAGGATGACCGCGTTCATCTCCTGCTTGAGCCTCTGGATCTCGCTCTCGAAGTCCACTGCGGCCGCCATTCCGGTCTCCCTCGCACGCCTGCTGTGCCTGACGCCTCTGCAGTCCCTTGTAACCGGCGGGAATCACGGAGGCCAGGGCCACGGAGGAAAGGGGTTGGCAGGGATGTAAGCGTGGGGAATTCGCGGTTATAAGACGGCGCTCGCTCCCCCGCGCGCGCCCCACCCAT
Organism: Aggregicoccus sp. 17bor-14; assembly: GCF_009659535.1. Lineage (NCBI taxonomy): Bacteria > Pseudomonadati > Myxococcota > Myxococcia > Myxococcales > Myxococcaceae > Aggregicoccus > Aggregicoccus sp. 17bor-14. Next base: position 850,558 of record NZ_VJZZ01000001.1, on the reverse strand, counting down.
GCTCGAGCCCACCCCCCAGACCCCGCTGCCTGGCCCGGCGCCGTCCCGGCAGGCCTCGGCCCAGGCGCCCGAGGTGAGCACGCGGCTGCTGCGCGGGGTGCTGCTGTACTTCACCAGCACCTACGGGCGCCGCCGCCTGGTGCAGGTGTGGGAGCGCGAGCGGCTCGCGCTGCCGCTCGCGTACGTGGAGGCGGCGCAGCACTACGTGTCCGTCGCCTTCGTCGAGCGGCTGCTCGAGGTGCTCACCGAGGCCTCGGCGGACCCCGAGTTCGTGGAGAAGGCGGGCCGGCGCATCGCGCTGGCCGAGGCGGTGGGCCTCTTCAGCCAGCTCCTGCGCGCGCTCGCGAGCCCCCGCGCCGCGTTCCGCCGCGCGGTGGAGCTGGGCGCGAGCTACAGCCGCGTGGGGGTGATGCGCATCGAGCAGCTGGGCGGCCAGGAGATGCGCGTGTCGCACACCAGCTGGGTGCGCGAGCGCCAGCGGCTGCTGTGCCGCGCGCGCATGGCCACGCTCACCGCGGTGCCCACGCTGTGGGGCAGGCCCGCCGCCCAGGTGCGCGAGCTGCGCTGCCAGGTGCAGGGCGCGCCCGCCTGCGAGTACCACGTGCGCTGGGAGGAGCGCACCCAGGCGGCCTGGCGCGAGCCGCTGCTGGGCGCGCTGGGCGGGGCGCTCGCGGGGCTCGGCGCGCAGGCGCTGCAGCTCGCGCCGCTCTCCTTCGCCCTGCCCACGCTCGCCACCACCGGTGCGCTGCTGGGCGCGTGGCTGCGCGCCTGGTCGGGGCTGCGCATGCGCGACCGCCGCCTGCTCGAGCAGCAGGACGGGCTCGTGCGCTCGGTGCAGGACCTGCAGCAGCGCAACGAGGAGATCTTCACCGAGAACGTGCTGCTCGAGGAGCGCGTGGCCCAGCGCACCCTGCAGCTCACCGAGGCCAACGCGCAGCTGCAGGAGGCGCTCGCCCGCGAGCAGGAGCAGTACCGGCGCCGCAGCGAGTTCTTCGACAACCTCAGCCACGAGCTGCGCACGCCCCTCACGCTCATCCTGCTCACCGTGGAGACGGTGCTCGAGGAGAGCAGCGCCTCCCTGCCCGCGCCGGTGCGCCAGCACCTGCAGACCCTGGACCGCAGCGCCGCGCGCCTGCTCGGCGTCATCAACAACCTGTTGGATCTCGCGCGCATCGAGAGCGGCAAGGCGAAGCTGCGCTACCAGCCGGTGGAGATGCGCTCGCTGCTCGCGTCCCTGCTGCTGCCGTTCCGCGTGGTGGCCGAGCAGAAGCGCCTCAGCCTCGCGCTGGTGGGCGAGGCGGTGGCGCCGGTGGAGGTGGACCCGGCGAAGATGGAGAGCGTCTTCCAGAACCTCGTCTCCAACGCGCTCAAGTTCACCCAGAAGGGCGGGGTGTGCGTGCGCGTGAGCGAGGACGCGGCGAGCGTGCAGATGGAGGTGAGCGACACCGGGCCCGGCGTCTCCGAGCAGCTCCTGCCCGTGCTCTTCGACCGCTTCGCGCTCGCCGAGAGCGGCGCGAGCCTGCGCTACAAGAGCACCGGCATCGGGCTCGCGCTGGTGAAGGAGACGCTGGAGCTGCACCAGGGCCACATCGAGGTGGCGAGCACCCCGGGCGAGGGCACCACCTTCCGCGTGCGCCTGCCCAAGGGCACCGCCCACGTGCGCGAGGAGCTGCGCGAGGCGCCCTATCCGGCGCGGCGCACGCCCCTGGAGATGCCCGCCTTCGGCGAGCCGGAGCTGCCCGCCTCGGCCACCGCCTGGGGGCTCGCCGCCCACGCGGTGGACGCGCCGGGCGAGGAGCCCGCGCGAGACCTGCGGCCCGCGGACGGCGCGCGCTCGCTGCTGCTGGTGGAGGACGACGTGGAGATGCGCCGCTTCCTCTCCAGCATCCTGCGCCAGCACTACCACGTGGTGGAGGCGCAGGACGGCGCCCAGGGCCTGCTGCTCGCGCAGAGCGAGCGGCCCACGCTCATCGTCTCGGACGTGATGATGCCGGTGATGTCCGGCCTCGAGATGCTGCAGCGGCTGCGCAGCGCGCCCGAGACGGCGGACATCCCGGTCATCCTGCTCACCGCGCGCCAGGAGGTGGAGGCGCGCGTGAGCGGGCTCTCGGTGGGCGCGAACGACTACCTGGGCAAGCCCTTCAGCTCCCGCGAGCTGCTCGCCCGCATCGACGTGCAGCTGCGCCTGCGCGACGCGGCGGTGCGCGCCGCGCAGAACGAGCGGCTCGCGGCCACCGGCATGCTCACCAGCGGCTTCGCCCACGAGGTGCGCAACCCGCTCAACGGCCTCATCAACGCGCTGGGCCCCCTGCGCGAGAGCCTCGAGCCCGGCGGAGACCCGGCCGTGGCCGGGCAGATGCTCGGGCTCATCGAGGACTGCGGCGAGCGCATCCACCACCTCGCCGAGGCGCTGCTGCAGTTCGTGCGCAGCGGGGATGGCCCGGGCCCCCTGGACCTCGGCGAGCTGCTCGACTCCACCCTGCACATGCTCGGCTGGAAGCTGCCGCCGGACATCACCGTGGAGCGCCGCTACGACTTCCGCGGCCCCATCGTGGGGGACGGCGGCGAGCTGAACCAGGTGTGGACCAACCTGCTGGACAACGCGCTGCGCGCGATGAACGGGCGCGGCCGCCTCACGCTGCACACGCTGCGCGAGGGCAACGAGGCCGTGGTGCGCATCAAGGACACCGGCGAGGGCATCGCCCCGGACGTGCTGCGCCGCCTCTTCGAGCCCTTCTTCTCCACCCGGCCCGCGGGGCAGGGCACCGGCCTCGGGCTCGCGCTCAGCCGCCGCATCCTGCGCCGCTACGGTGGGCGCATCAGCCTGCGCAGCGAGCCGGGGCAGGGCACCGAGTGCGAGGTGCGCCTGCCGCTCTCGCGCACTGCGGGTGAATGGGCCGAGGCCGCCAGCGCCAATGACGCCGAGCCCGTCTGGCCCGGCGAGCCCTGAGGCCCGAAGCTCGCTGCACGGCGCTGACGCTCTGCGGCATGCCGAGCGCTCGCTCTGGCCGCACGCCAGAGGCCGGAAAGTCGGCCCCGCGCACGCCCGGTATGGGCATGTCGGCAGGTCGTTGGATCTGCTAGAAAGCCCTGCGGGACTTTTCCGTCAGACAAGGACTCCAGCGAATGCACACTGCCGCCGTCGCCCCGGCTGCCGCGACTCCGGTCGCAGCCCCGAAGGGTCACCCCAAGGGGCTGTACCTGCTGTTCCTCACCGAGATGTGGGAGCGCATGAGCTACTACGGCATGCGCGGCCTGCTGGTGCTCTTCCTCACGGACAAGGTGCACGGCTGGTCCTGGTCCACCGGCGACGCGCTCGCGCTCTACGGCACGTACACGGGCCTCGTGTACCTCACGCCGATTGCGGGCGGGTACATCGCGGACAACCTCATCGGGCAGCGCAAGGCGGTGGTGTTCGGCGGCGTGCTGATGATGATCGGCCACCTGCTGCTGGCGCTCCCGGGGCAGACCATCTTCTACACGGGCCTCGGGTTCCTGATCGCGGGCAACGGCTTCTTCAAGCCCAACATCTCCACCATGGTGGGTGGCCTCTACGCCCCCGGTGACGGCCGCCGCGACGGCGCCTTCACCATCTTCTACATGGGCATCAACCTGGGCGCGGTGCTCGGCAACTTCGTGTGCGGCACCCTCGGCGAGAAGGTGGGCTGGCACTGGGGCTTCGGCTCCGCGGGTGTGGGCATGGGGCTCGGCCTGCTGGGCTTCCTCGCGTTCTCGCGCGGCCTGCTGGGCAAGGTGGGGCTCGCGCCGGAGATCAACGAGAAGCAGCGCCGCGAGGCCTGGCAGAAGGTGGGCGTGTACGCCGTGGCGACCGCGGTCGCGACCGGCGTCTTCTACGCGCTCGCGCAGCTCCCTGCGCTGGCGGACTCCACGCTGGTGCGCATGCTGATCGCCGCCGTCGTGTTCGCGGTGCTCGCGCGCGTGGGCGGGACGATGCTGCGCAAGAGCCACCACGAGACGGCCGCCGAGGCGGGCGCGCTCACCCGTCAGGAGAAGGACCGCGTCATCGCGATCCTCATCATCGCGGTGTTCGTCGTCATCTTCTGGATGGGCTTCGAGCAGGCCGGCGGCCTGATGAACCTCTACACGGACTCCAAGGTGGACCGCGGCATGTTCGGCTGGGAGGTCCCCACCACCTGGTTCCAGAACTTCAACTCCTTCTTCATCGTCACGCTCGCGCCTCTGTTCGCGATGATGTGGACCCGCCTCGCCGCGAAGGGCAAGGACCCCAACGTGGTGGTGAAGATGGCGCTGGGCCTCATCTTCATGGGCCTGGGCTTCCTCTTCATGGTGGGCGCCGCGCGCGAGAGCGCGGTGATGACCAAGGCCGCGGCCTGGTGGGTGATCATGGCCTACCTCTTCCACACCGTGGGCGAGCTGTGCCTCAGCCCCGTGGGCCTCTCCATGGTGACCAAGGTCGCCCCGCCGCGCATGGTGTCCGCGATGATGGGCGTGTGGTTCCTCTCCAACGCGCTCGCGAACAAGCTGTCCGGCGTGGTGGGCGGCTACAGCGAGAAGCTGGGCGAGCTCGGCGTGTTCACCATGCTGGTGGCGGTGGGCGTGGTGGGCGGCGGCCTGCTCTGGGTGCTCTCCGGCAAGGTGAAGGCGCTCATGCACGGCACGGACGAGAACCGCGCCATCCCGCTCCCGCAGCAGCCCACGGAGCTGGACCAGACGCGCCAGAGCACCAGCAAGACGGCGATGAGCTAGGTCCACGCTCGCGTGGGTTTCCCGAGGGCCCGCAGGCACGCTCCCGTGCCTCCGGGCCCTCTGTCTTTCCGGCGCTCAGCGCGTGCGCAGGTGGCGCAGCGTGCCGGGCTCGTCGCCGGGGCGCAGGTAGCGCAGGCCGCAGCGCTCCATCACGCGAAGCGACGCCACGTTGCCCGGAGTGGTCTCGGCCGCCACGTGGTTCACCTCGGGGTGGGCGAAGGCCCAGGCGATGAGCGCCTCCACCGCCTCCTGCGCGTAGCCCTGGCGCTGGTGCGCCTCGAGCACCGAGTAGCCCACCTCCACCTCGCCGCCGGGGCTCGGGGGGCCCTTGAAGCCGCCGGCGCCCACCAGCACGCGCCCCTCGCGCCGCACCCAGTACCAGCTCCACCAGCCGCTCTGCTCGGGGTGGCGCGCGAGCATGTCCGCGAAGAAGGCCTGCGCGCCGGCGTCCAGCTCGCCCGGAGGCCACGCGCGGGAGACCTCCACGCCCAGCGCTGCGCCGAGCGCCGCGGGCCCCGAGAGCTCCACGTGCGTGAGCTCCCGGGTCGCCGGGATCAGCTCGAGGCGCTCGGTGAGCAGCGGCGAGGGCGTCCTCACGCGGGCCGCGCCTGGGTGCCGGCCGCCTCGCGCCCGTCCGTGGGCACGGGGGTGCCACCGCCCTGGTAGTAGTCGCGCACCTTGAACTTGCGCGCCACGAGCCAGAGCATCAGGCCCGCGAGCAGCGCGAGCGTGCCGTAGAAGAAGAACTGGCTCGGGCCCTTGAACGCGTCGATGCGGGCGATGAAGGCCACGAAGATGTTCGCGAGCGCGGTGGCCATCAGCCACAGGGACTGCACCACGCTCTTCATCTCGCGCGGCGCCTGCGTGTACGCGAACTCCAGGCCCGTGGTGGAGACCAAAATCTCCGCCACCGTCAGCACCGCGTAGGGCAGCACCATCCACGCGATGTTCAGCACCTGGCCCGCGTCCATGCGGATCTGGAACAGCCCCGCGATGGCGTAGCTCGCCGCGCACAGCACCATGCCCAGCGGCATGCGCCGCAGCGGCGTGAGCTCCCAGCCGGTCCGCTTCACCAGCGGGTACACCCCGAGCGTGAGCAGCGGGATGAGCAGCATCACCAGGGCCGGGTTGATGATCTGGATCTGGCTGGGCTGGAAGGTGAAGGGCCCCACGTGCGGGTCCATCACCTTGGCCTGCAGCACCAGCGTGGAGGCCTTCTGGTCGAAGATCATCCAGAAGAACATCACGGGGATGAAGAGCAGCACCAGGCGCAGCACCGCCTTGCTGCCCTCCACCGCGAGCTCCGGGTGCTCCGCGCGCGCCGCATCCAGCCAGTGCGAGCCCGGGGCCTTCTTCCCGCGCCCGCGCAGCGCGGAGCCCACCACGCGCAGGAACGAGTGCGGGTCGTGGCGCGTGGGCGGCACGACGACGTAGTGCCGGCGCCCCGCCCAGAAGATGATCGTGGCCAGGAGCATCAGGACGCCCGGGATGCCGAACGCCACCGCGGGGCCCCACTTCGCGAGCACCGCCGGGATGAACAGCGCCGCGAAGAAGGAGCCGAGGTTGATGCTCCAGTAGAAGACCGAGAACACCTTGTTGATGAGGTGCTTGTTCGCCTCGGTGAACTGGTCGCCCACCATGGCCGCCACGCAGGGCTTGATGCCGCCGGAGCCCACCGCGATGAGCAGGAGCCCCAGGTAGAAGCCCGTGGGCACGTCCTCGAAGAAGGCGAGGCAGGCGTGCCCGAGGCAGTACACGAGGCTCAGCCAGAAGATGACCTTGAACTTGCCGAAGACCCGGTCCGCGAGCCACCCGCCCACCAGCGGGAACCAGTACACGCCGAACATGAAGAGGTGGAAGTGGCTCTTCGCGATCGCCGCCCGGTCCTCGCCCGGCCCCACGGTCTCGCGCAGCAGGTAGTCCGCGAGGAAGATCGTGAGCACGGCGCGCATGCCGTAGAAGCTGAAGCGCTCGCAGGCCTCGTTCCCGATGATGAAGGGAATCTGGGGCGGGAAGCGGTCGGTGCGCGCGTCAGCGCGGGGTGCAGCAGCGGCCATGGGGAGGGGGAACTCCGGTACGGAAGGGTAGGACCTGGAAAAAGCGGCCCCCTACCTTACGGGAAAGTTCCCCCTCTGCCACCCACGCCGCGTGCGGCTTGCGCGCCTTCCTACGACGCGGCGCGCTGTGCGGGGCGCTCGCCGCCCGAGCCGGGCACCGCCTCGAGCCGGCGGCCCACGCGCGCCTTGCGCGCCTTGGACAGCACGTGCTTCAGGTAGCGCCCGGTGTGGCTCTCCGGCACCTCGGCCACCTGCTCCGGGGTGCCCTCGGCCAGGAGCAGGCCGCCGCCCGCGCCGCCCTCGGGCCCCAGGTCGATGACCCAGTCCGCGCTCTTGATGACGTCCAGGTTGTGCTCGATGACGAGCACGCTGTTGCCCGCGTCCACCAGCCGGTTGAGCACGAGCAAGAGCTTGCGGATGTCCTCGAAGTGCAGGCCCGTGGTGGGCTCGTCGAGGATGTACAGCGTGCGCCCGGTGGCCACCTTGCACAGCTCGCGCGCGAGCTTGATGCGCTGCGCCTCGCCGCCCGACAGCGTGGGGCTGCTCTGGCCGAGCCGGATGTAGCCCAGGCCCACGTCGTCCAGGGTCTGCAGCACGCGCATGATGTCGCGGTGCGCGCCGAAGTGCAGCATCGCCTCGCGCACGCTCATCTCGAGCACCTCGGCGATGTTCTTGCCCTTGTAGCGCACGCGCAGGGTCGCCTCGTTGAAGCGCTTGCCCTCGCACACCTCGCAGGGCACGTACACGTCCGCGAGGAAGTGCATCTCCACCAGCTTCACGCCGTCACCCTGGCAGGCCTCGCAGCGCCCGCCCTTGATGTTGAAGCTGAAGCGGCCGCTCGTGTAGCCGAAGGCGCGCGCCTCGGGGGTGAGCGCGAACACCTCGCGGATGGCGTCGAACACCTTGGTGTAGGTGGCCGGGTTGCTGCGCGGGGTGCGCCCGATGGGCCGCTGGTCGATGTCGATCACCTTGTCCAGGTGCTCCACGCCGGTGAGGCTCGCGTGCTTGCCCGGGATCTCGCGGCTCTCGTAGAGGTGGCGCGCGAGGGCAGGGAAGAGGATCTCGTTGATGAGGGTGGACTTCCCCGCGCCGGACACGCCCGTCACCGCGAGGAAGGTCTGCAGCGGCAGGTCCACGCTCACGTTCTTGAGGTTGTTCTCGCGCGCGCCCTTGATGCTGATGAACTGCTTGCCGGGCTTGCGCCGCTGCGGGGGCACCTCGATCTCGAGCCGCCCGCTGAGGTACCCGCCGGTGAGGCTCTTCGTGTCCTTCATCAGCTGGGCCGGGGTGCCCTGCGCCACGACCTCGCCGCCCAGCTCCCCTGCGCCGGGGCCGAAGTCCACGATGTAGTCCGCGTCCTCCATCGTCTCCTCGTCGTGCTCCACGACGATGACGCTGTTGCCCAGGTCGCGCAGCTTCTTGAGCGTGGTGAGCAGCTTGCCGTTGTCGCGCTGGTGCAGCCCGATGCTCGGCTCATCCAGGATGTAGATGACGCCGGTGAGCTCCGAGCCCATCTGGCTCGCGAGCCGGATGCGCTGGCTCTCGCCGCCGGACAGGGTGGAGGCGGTGCGGTCCAGCGTGAGGTAGTTGAGCCCCACGTCCACGAGGAAGCCCAGGCGGCTGCGGATCTCCTTGAGAAGCTCGCTCGCGATCTTCTGCTCGTTCGCGCTCAGCTGCATGCCGCCGAGGAACGCGAGCGCGTCCGAGATGGTGTTGCGCGCGAGCTCCACCAGCGTGCGCCCGTGCACCTTCACCGCCCGGCTCTCGGGCTTGAGGCGCTCGCCCTTGCAGGCAGGGCAGGGCTTGTCGCTGAAGAACTTCTGGTAGTAGGTGCGCATCGCCTCGGACGTGGTCGTCTTGAAGCTGCGCATCAGCTTGGGCACCAGGCCCTCCCACTCCATCTTGTAGCGGCCGCCCTCGCCCCACTTGACGGTGAAGGTCTTGCCCGAGCTGCCGTTCATCAGCAGGTCCCGCTCGCGCGCGCTCAGCTTCTCGTACGGGGTGTCGAGGTCGATCTTGAAGGCGGCGGCGAGGCTGTCCACGAAGTCCGCCGTCCAGCCCTCGCCGCGGTTCATGCCGCTCGCCCACGGCTCGATGGCGCCGTCGCGGATGCTGCGCGTGGGGTCCGGCACGATGAGGTCCGGGTCCATCTCGGCGCGCGTGCCCAGGCCGCTGCACTCCGGGCACATGCCCAGCGGGTTGTTGAAGGAGAAGGCCGCGGGGGTGAGCTCGCCGAAGGAGAGGCCGCAGTGGTGGCAGGCGTTGAGCTCGCTCATCACGCGGTCGCTCGCGGGCGCGCCGGTCTCGTCCGTGACGATGAGGGTGCCCTTGCCCTCCTTGAGCGCCGTCTCCACCGAGTCCGTCAGGCGGTTGCGCACGTCCGGCTTGAGCACGAGCCGGTCGATGATGAGCGCGATGTCGTGCTTGCTCTTCTTGTCGAGCTCGATCTTCTCCTCGAGGCTCTTCACCTTGCCGTCGATGCGCGCGCGGCTGAAGCCCCGCTTGGCGGCCTCGGTGATGAGATCCTTGTGCTCGCCCTTGCGGTTGCTCACGATCGGCGCGAGCACCATCGCCTTGGTGCCGGCGGGGCTCTTGAGGATCTCGTCCACGATCTGCTGCGCGCTCTGGCGGCCCACCTTGCGCCCGCAGTTGTGGCAGTGCTGCACGCCGATGGAGGCGTAGAGCACGCGCAGGTAGTCGTGCACCTCGGTGACCGTGCCCACCGTGGAGCGCGGGTTGTTGCTCGCCGCCTTCTGCTCGATGGAGATGGTGGGGGAGAGCCCGCGCAGGGTGTCGTACTTGGGCTTCTCCATCTGCCCGAGGAACTGCCGCGCGTAGGCCGACAGGCTCTCCACGTAGCGGCGCTGGCCCTCCGCGTACAGCGTGTCGAAGGCGAGCGAGCTCTTGCCGGACCCCGAGACGCCGCTGAAGACCACCAGCTTCTTCTTGGGGATCTCCAGGGAGACGTTCTTGAGGTTGTGCTCCTTGGCACCGCGAATGGAGATGTAGTCGGGCTCGGACATGGAGTGTGTGTGTACCACTGAAAGGGCGGTCAGGTGCGGACGAAGAGAAAATCCGCGCCTTAGGTGCAGGGGAACGCGCGGTGTTTCAACGTGAATCCCTGCGCCGGCCCCTGGGCAGGCGGGCGGGGAGGCGCGCGCTGGGGCGCAGGGCGCGGATGGTGTACACGGCGCGGGCCATGTCCCCTGCCGCCCTCCCTCCGCGCCTGCGCGGCACCCCGATGCTGGTGCTCTCCAGCCTCATCTTCGCGCTGATGGCCTTCTGCGCGCGCCTGACGGCCGGGCGCATCGGGACCGGGCAGCTGGTGTGCGCCCGCTTCCTGATGGGGCTCGCCTTCCTCGCGGTCTACTTCGGGGGGCGGCGGCAGCGCCCGCGCTTCGGACGGCCCTGGCTGTGGGCGGCGCGGGGGCTCTTCGGCGGGGCGGCGGTGTTCCTCTACTTCCTCGCCATCGACCGGCTCGCGGTGGGCCCCGCCACGCTGCTCAACTGCCTCTGGCCGCTGTGGGCCGCGCTGTTCAGCCTCGTCTTCCTGCGCGAGCGCGTGAGCTCGCACCTGGGCGCGGGGCTCGTGCTCACCACCGTGGGCGCAGGCCTGGTCATCTGGAGCACGGTGCGCACGGGCGTGGCGCTCACGGTGGGCCTGGGGGCCTGGGCGGGCATCGCCTCGGCGGTGCTCAGCGGCGCGGCCGTCACCGTGGTCCGCGCGCTGCGCAGCGACACGGATGCGCCCACCGTGTTCCTCTCCTTCAACCTCTTCGGCTTCCTCTTCGCGCTGCCCTTCGCGCCCGTGGGGTGGCAGCCGCTCGACTGGAGCCTCCTCTGGCCGGTGCTCGGCGTGGGGGTGACCAGCGTGGTGGCGCAGATGCTGCTGACGTATGCGCTGGGCTTCGTGAGCACGGCCACCGGCGGCGTCGCCACGCAGCTCACGCCGGCCTTCAGCTGGCTGCTGGGCGCGCTCCTGCTCGGAGAGCCCATCCTGCCGCTCGCGCTGGTGGGGGCGCTGGTGTGCATGGGGGGCGTGCTCTGGGGGACGGGCGTGCACCTGCGCCTCTTCGCAGCGGCGCCGGCGCCCGCGGGTCCTGATCCGGCGGACCCGTAGCTTTCCGGGGGTGCGCGTCACTTTCTGGCCGCTGGGGCCACGCGGGGCTCGACAGGGCGGTGTGGGCGCGCTTGAGTCGGTGGCCGATGCCACGGGACTCGCTGCTCATCGCCGCGGTCGGAGACATTCACGGGCGGTTCCACCGGGTGGAGACCTGGCTGGAGGCCCTGGAGGCAGCGCACGGCCGGCCGGTGGACGCCGTGCTGGCGGTGGGAGACGTGGAGGCCTTCCGCCGCGCGGACGACCACCGCCGCAAGGCCGCCAAGCGCGCGATGCCCGCCGAGTTCGCCGAGTACGCGGACGGCAGCCGCCGGGTGCGCCGGCCGCTCTACTTCATCGGCGGCAACAACGAGGACTTCGAGGCGCTGCACGATGCGCCCGGAGGCTTCGAGCTCGCGCCGGACGTGCACTACCTCGGCCGCGCGGGCCTGCGTGAGCTGCTGGGCCTGCGCGTGGCCTACCTCTCGGGCATCCACGCCCCGCGCTTCTTCGAGCAGCCGCTGCTGCGCCCGCGCACGCTCGACACCTCGAAGCAGGCCGGCTACTTCCGTCAGGCCGAGGTGGAGCGCGTTTCGGGCCTGCGCGACGTGGACCTGCTGCTCGTGCACGAGTGGCCGCGGGGACTCGTGCCGCGGCTGCGCGAGGGAGAGCTTCCGCCCGGAGGCCGCCCGCTGCCCTCCTCGTGGGTGGGCAACCCCATCACGCGCAAGGTGATCGAGGCGGTGCGCCCGCAGTGGGTGCTGTGCGGCCACTCGCACCGCGCCTTCGCGGCCACGGTGGGCGGCGGCGCGCACCCGCTCACCCGCATCGCCTGCCTGGACCAGGCCGCGCGGCCCGACGAGTCGCTGCTCTGGATGGAGTGGGAGGGCCGCTCGCCCGTGCGCGCCGGGTGGGGCACCTCCGCCTCGCCCGCGTGGGAGGCCCCCGGCCGCTGGAGCCTCGAGTCGCTGCCCGTGCGCGGGCAGGACGCCGCCGCGGACGCCGAGTCTCCGGGGATGGCCTAGAAGCGGCCGGAGAGCGCGAGGCTGCCCGGGCCCGCCGAGAGGTTCAGCTGCGCACCCTGCGCCGCCGCGCCCGGCGCCTGCGAGAGGCGAGGGTGCAGCAGCAGCGGGATGCCCACGCCGAAGGCCGCGCCCACCACGGCGCCGGTGGCCACGTCGGTGAGGTAGTGCTTGCTCGCGGCCATGCGCAAGAGCGGCACGGTCGCCGCGATGGGCAGCCCCACCGCCCAGATGTAGCCCGCGTGCTCGTAGCCGCGCAGCTCGGCCACCGTGCCCACGCTGGTGACGAGCGCGAAGGCGAAGCTGCTGTGTCCGCTGTAGAAGGAGAGGTTGTTGTCCTCGGGCTTGTCGGTGAGGGGGCGCTCGGAGGCCGGCAGCTCGTGCACGAAGGGCCGCTCGCGTCCCGCGATGAACTTCACCGCCTGGTTCGTCAGCGCCGAGAAGAGCACCGCCTGGGCCACCATCGTCGCGTCCTGCGCCAGCTCGGTGCCGCTCGCGCCGCTGCCGCGGGCCGCGTACAGGCCGGTGCCGAAGGTCCCCGCGGGCAGCACGCCCAGCGTCACGACGTTGCTCCAGGTCCGCGCGTTCTTCTGCGCCTGCGCGCTGCCGGCGATGCCCCGGCCCCAGCGGTCCAGCGCGTTGAGGGTGTCCTCGCCGGCCGCGTTGCGGTCGCACCAGCGGCAGGGCTCCGGGGCGAGCTCGTCCTTGAAGAACTCGCTCGTCAGAAGCAGCGCCGCGGCCCCGCCCGTGAGGCCCAGGTCGCGCGCCCAGTCGAAGCGCAGCGGCTGCACCCGCGGGGCGTCCGAGGCGTGGGGGGCAGGGGGCAGGGCCTCGCGGGGCACCGGAGCGCCGGACGCAGCGAGCGTGGAGGCGACCAGCAGCAGGGGAATCATCATGGGGCGGGCAGCATAAGGGGACGTCACCCGCGGTTCTAGAATGTCCCCTGGATGCTCTCCTCCGCCGCACAGTTCCTGCAGGTGCACCCGGACGCGGCGCGGCTGCGCGCGGCGGTGCGCGCGCGCCCGGGGCTGCATCCGGGCGTGCGGCACGCGACGTGGGAGGACTTCCTCGGCGAGCTCGCAGGAGCCCGCCTGCTCGGCCGCCGGGCGTGCTCGCCGCTGGAGGCGCGCACGCTGCTCGCGACCGAGGCGGCCGCCCTCGGCCCCACGCGCTTCGGCGCCTCGCTGCACGAGCCTGCGTTCGCGCGCGCGGCGCTGGAGGCCGTGCTCGCGCTCAAGGGGGCGCGGCTCGGCGCCGCGGCCCTCCAGGACGCCATCGAGGCGCTGGCCCCCGAGCGCCAGCCCCGGCTGCGCACGCTCGCGCGCCTGTATGACGGGTACGAGCACCGGCTCGAGGCGCTCGGGCTCGCGGACCGCGAGGACGTGCTGCGCGGCGCGCGGCTCGGGCTGGAGCAGGGGCGCTGGCCCGAGGCCTGGAGGGGGCTGCGAAGGCTGCAGCTCACGGGCGTCTACGATGCGCCGCCCTCCGTCCTCGCGCTGCTGCTCGCGCTCGCGCAGGCCTGCGACCGCCGGGGCGCGGTGCTCGAGGTGGAGCTGCCTCCGGGCGGCTCGGCCGCGGCGGATGCGGCGCTCGCGCCGGTGTTCCGCGCCTTCGAGCGGCTCGGCGAGGCTTCTGGACACGTGGAGCTGGCCAAGGCGGACGTGAGCTTCGAGCGCCGGCCCTTCGCGCCCCTCGCCCGCGCACTCTTCGACCTGCGCGCCGCGCCCGGGAGCCTGCGGCCGGAGGGGGCGCTCTCGCTGTGGAGCGCAGGCAGCGCGCAGGAGGAGGCGCGGCTCGTGGCACGCGAGGTGCGCCGCATCCTCCTCGAGGGCACAGCCCCCGAGAGCATCGCCGTGGCGGCGCGCGCGCCGGGCCCCGAGCTGCAGGCCGTGGCCGAGGCGCTGCGGGAGCTGGGCGTGGCGGTGCTCGCGCCCCACGCGGAGCCGCTGGAGCAGGCGGGCGCGGTGCGGCTCGCGCTGGAGCTGCCCCTGCTCGTGGAGGAGGGCTTCCCGGTGGAGCGGGTGGCCGCGCTGCTCGATGCGCGCTACGCGGCGGCGCTCGTGGCGCACGGGCCCGAGGCGCCGGCGACCCTGCTCTCCGAGGCGGGCGTTCGCGACGACCGCGTGGGCGCGCTCGGAGCGCGCGGCGCGTACGAGGTGCGCCTCGAGGCGCTCGCGCGCCGCCACGCCCGCGAGCCCCTGCGCGCGCACGCCGTGCGGCTGCTCAAGGAGCGCTGCCTGCGGCTCATCGCGCTCGTCCGGGCGCTGCCCGCGGAAGGTCCGGCCGCCGAGCTGCTCGAGGCGTGGTGGGCGTGCGTGCGGGCACTGGGGCTTACCGACACCGAAGGCCCCTTCGAGCCCTCCGCTCTGGGCGCGCTCGCGCTCGATGCCCGCGCGCGCGACGACGCGGCGCGCGCGGCGCTCGAGCTGCGGGTGGCGGAGCTGCGGCGGGCGCTCGCGCTCTCGGGAGGTGGCCCACGGCTCACGCGCGCGGCGCTCGCGCGCTGGCTGCGCGCGAGCGTGCGGGACGTGCGCCTGCCTGCGCGAGGCGAGGCGGCGCGCGCGGTGGAGCTGCTCGAGGTGGGGGCGCTCGGCGGGCGCAGCTTCGAGCACCTCTTCGTGATGGGGCTGCAGGAGGGGCACTTCCCGCGGCGCGGGGCACCCAACCCGGTGCTGGGGGACTCGGAGCGCGCAGAGCTCAACCGGCTGCTGGGGCGCGAGGCCTTCCGCCTCACCGGCGGCGAGTTCGAGGAGCGCACCGTGTGGCAGCTCGCCGAGGACCGGCTGCTCTTCGCCGGCGCGCTCGCCGCGAGCACCGGCACGCTCACGCTGAGCCACGCGGTGGCGAGCCCCGGAGGGCAGGAGCAGCCCGCCTCGCCCTTCCTCGAGGAGGTGGAGCGCCTGAGTGGCCTGCGCGCGCTCCCGCGCACGCTCGCGCCCATCCCCGCGCTCGGCGAGGTGCTGACGGAGGGGGAGCTGCGCCAGCGCGTGGCGCTGGAGGCGCTCGCGCCGGTGCGCCTTCGCGCGAGCGCGCCGCACCCCGCGGCGGCGCTCTGGGCCCGCCGCTTTGCGCAGGAGCCCTGGTTCGAGGAGGCGCGCGCACACGCGGCGGCGGAGGAGGAGCGCCTTCGCTTCTTCGGCGAACCCTCGCGCGCGCCGGGCCCCTTCAGCGGCGCCGTGGACGCGGAGGACCTGCGCACGGTGCTCGAGGCGATGTTCTCCTTCAGCGCCGAGCGCCCGCTGTCCGCCTCCACCCTGGGCCGCTTCGGCAACTGCGCGTTCCGCGGGCTGCTCTCCTACGGCCTGCGCATCCCGGAGCCGCCGCTCGCGCCCGAGGAGCTGGACCCCCGCGCGCGCGGCACCTTCTGGCACAAGGTGATGGAGGAGCTGTTCGCGCGCCTCGCCGCGGAGGGGCTGCTCGGCCGCCCGCTCGAGGAGGTGCCCGAGGCACTGTTGGACGCGGCGCTGGAGGCGGCTGCGGGCGCCATCGTCTCGCGAGGCCCGGTGGGGCACCCCGCGCTGTGGCGCCTCGCGCGCGAGCGGGCCCGCGCCATGGCCCGGCGCATCCTCTCCAGGGCGCCGCGCGGGCTGCCCTTCCCGGCGCTCACCCCGGAGGCCTTCGAGCTGAAGTTCGGCCCCGGCGCGCCCGACCCCGCCTGGGCGCAGGTGGGGCTGGAGGGGGAGGGCGGCGAGGCGCCCATCCACTTCGAGGGCAAGATCGACCGCCTCGACACCGGTGCAGAGGTGGGCGTGCTCGATTACAAGTCCGGCCTCCTCGACTCCCCGAGGGAACTGCGTGAGCAGCTCTTGAGCACCGACTTCCAGCTCCCGCTCTACCTCTTCGCTGCACGCGCGAGCGGGCGTGAGCGCGCGCGGCGCGCGGGCTGGCTCAGCCTGCGCACGGGGGAGACCACCTACCTCTCCGAGCTGCTCTCCGACGCGGAGCTGGAGGACCTGCTCTCCACGGACCCTGCGGTGCGCGCGCGCGTGGCGCAGGAGGGGGGCCTCAACCTGAGCAACGCCGTGCGCGACCTGGTGCGCTCGCTGCGCCAGGGCCGCTTCCCCGCGCGCCCGAAGGCCTGCGGGGACTGCGGCTACCGCGCGGTGTGCCGCATCAGCGCCCGGCGCCTTCCGGCCGGAGAGGAGGCGCCGTGAGCGAGACGACCGGGCAGCCCCTCGCACTCGAGCGCAACCTCGCCCTGATGGCGGGCGCCGGCGCGGGCAAGACGTACAGCCTGGTGACCATGGCGCTGCACCTGCTCGCCGGGGCGCGCGCGGGCCACGCGCCGCTGCCGCCCGCGCGCCTGTGCCTCGTCACCTTCACGGACAAGGCGGCAGCCGAGCTGCGCTCGCGCCTGCGCGACCGCCTGGACGCGCTCGCGCGCGGAGAGGCCGGAGCGGCGCAGGAGCCCGAGCTGAGCGCCTCGCTCGAGCGCCTCGGCCGCGCCTTCCCCTCGCCCGAGCAGTGGCGCCCGGTGCGCGCCGAGCTCGCCTCCGCCTTCGTGGGCACCTTCCACTCGCTGTGCGCGCAGCTGCTGCGCCGCGGGCCCGCGGGGCTCGGCGTGGAGTCTGGCTTCGAGGTGCTGGAGGCGCTCGAGGCCCAGGCGCTGGTGCGCGACCTGTGCGAGCGCGTGGTGCTCGAGGCGCTCGAAGCTCCGGACGCCGAGCAGGGGGCGGCGGTGCGCGAGCTGTGCCAGGAGCTCACCTTCGCGGGCACGGGCTTCTCCGAGGGGCTGGTCGCCTCGCTCGCGGGCGTCTACGGCAAGCTGCGCGAGGAGGGCCTGCGCGCCGAGCAGGCCTCCATCTCCTCCGAGCCCTCTGCGCGCGCCGCCTTCCAGCAGGACGTGGAGGCCTGCCTCCGGCTGTGCGCCGAGGCGCGCGAGGCAGATGCCGCGGGAGCGTGGACGGAGCTGTGCGCCGCGGCCGAGCGCACGCTCGAGGGGATGACGCCGGAGAACTTCCTCGCGCCCGAGCGCTTCGCGGCGCTGGAGGCCTTGCTGCGCGCGGACGGCCGGGACGTCTCGCGCAAGAGCCGCGCGCCGGAGGGGCGGGTGAAGGAGCTGCGCTGGCGGGTGCTGGGCAAGAGCGACGGCACTGCGCTGCGGCTCGTGGATGCGTACGCCGCGTGGCGCACGGTGCCGTACGAGGAGGCCTTCCGCGCGCTGCTCGCGCAGGTGGAGCAGCGGCACGCGGCAGAGCTGGCCCGGCGCGGCGTGCTGGACTTCACCTCTTTGCTGGTGACGGCGAGGGATCTGCTGCGCGACCGGCCCCCGTTCCGCGCGCAGGTGCAGGAGCGCTTCGGCGCGCTGCTGGTGGACGAGTTCCAGGACACGAATCGGCTGCAGCTCGAGCTGGTGCTGCTGCTGGCCGAGCGGCGCGAGGGCGCCCCGCGCGCGCTCTCGCCCGAGAGCGCCCTCGCGCAGGCGCTGCCGCTGGAGCCCGCCTTCCTCTGCGCGGTGGGGGACCGCAAGCAGTCCATCTACGACTTCCGCGGCGCGGATGTCTCCGTCTTCACCCAGCTGGCGGGCAAGGTGCTCTCCGAGGGCGGCGCCGAGCACTTCCTGCGCTCCAACCGCCGCGCGAGCCCCGCGCTGCTCGCCTTCCTCAACGCCACCTTCGCGCAGGTGATGGCGCCGCGCGCCGGAGCGCCCGCGTACGACGTCGCCTACGCGCCCTCCGAGGACGACCTCTCGCCCGTGCGCCCCGAGCTCGCGGCCGGCCCGGCCGTGGAGCGGCTGTGCGCGGGGGAGGGCGAGGTGAGCGAGTCACTGCGCGCGCAGGACGCCGAGGCCGTGGCGCGCCGGCTGGCGGCGCTGCTCGCCCCGGGCGCCGAGCCCTGCGTCGCGCAAGGAGGCGAGGCGGGCCTGCGCCCCGCGCGCGGCGGGGACGTGGCGCTGCTGTTCCGGACCTTCAACCACCTCGAGCTCTACCGCCAGGCGCTGGTGCGCCACGGCGTGCCGCACCGGGTGCTGCGCGGGCGCGGCTTCTACGGCGCGCAGGAGGTGCTGGACCTCGCCGCGCTGCTCGCGCTGCTCGCGGACCCGGAGGACGCGCTCGCCTTCGCCACGGTGCTGCGCTCGCCGCTGGTGGGATTGTCGGACGCCTCGCTGCTGCGGCTCGCAGACGCGGACGGGCTGCGCCCCACCTCGCCGCGCCTGCAGCAGCTCGGCGCCCTGGGACTGCCGGCCGCGGAGCAGCTGCGCCTCGAGCGCTTCCTCGCGGCGCTCCCGTCCCTTCGCCGCGAGCGCGATCGGCTCGCGGTGCGCGCGCTGCTGCAGGCGGCGATGCGGGTGACGGGCTACCTGGAGGCACTCGCGGCCAGCCCCCACGCGGAGCAGGCCAGCGCGAACGTGCACAAGCTGCTCGCGCTCGCGGACCGGCGGGACGCGGCCGGAGCGGGCGGCTGCGTCGCCTTCTCGCGCGAGCTGCGCCGGCTCGCCGAGTCCGACCCCTACGAGGCCCAGGCGGACCTGCTGGACGCAGGCGACCCGCACGCGGTGCAGCTGCTCACCATCCACCGCGCCAAGGGGCTCGAGTGGCCGGTGGTGGTGGTGCCCGGGCTCGGGGGGCGCCGCCGGCCGGTGCAGGGCCGGGCGCTGTACGCGCGGGGCGCGGGGCTCGGGCTGCGCCCGTGGCTTCCGGAGGGCGAGGCGCCGCTGCGCTCGGCGCGCCACGAGGCCGTGCGCGCGGAGCTCGCCGGGCGGGAGGCCGCGGAGGCCAAGCGCCTGCTGTACGTGGCCCTCACCCGCGCGCGCGACCGGCTGGTGCTCTCGGGCGCTGCCGAGCACGGCGCATCCCGCTCGGCGTGGCAGCTGCTGGAGTCCGCGCTCGCGGCGGACCCGGGGCTGCGCGCCCTGGTGCAGGACGTGCGGGTGGACGGGCTTTCGCTGCCCCCGCCGCCTGCGGTCGCCCCCCTGGATGTGACGGCGGCCGAGGCGGAGCTGGACGCAGCGCTCGCGCGCGTGCGCGGCCCGCACCCGGCGCCGGCAGGTGGCGCGACCGCGTGCGTGAGCGCCGCGGCGCTGCAGGACTTCGCGCACTGCGCGCGCCGCCACGCCCTGCGGCGCGAGGGCAGCGGGCTGAGGGAAGCAGGGGAGTGGTGGGAGCCGGGCCCCGCGTCGGTGGACCTGGAGGCATGGGTGGCTCCGCGCTCGCAGGGCGAGCGGGTGCGGCGGCTGCTCGAGCGGGTGGACTTCCGGCTCGCCGCGGCCTCCGCGGCTGCCCAGCGCGCGCACCTCGAGGCGCTGGCGGCGGAGGAGGGCTGGGACACCGCGCCGGGCGCGGGCCAGGACGATGCGCACGGCGTGGAGGCGGTGCTGCGGCTCGCCGGCGGGGTGCTCGCGAGCCGCTGGGCGCGCTCGCTGGGGCAGGGCGCGCTGCACCGGCGACTGCCCTACGCGCTCCCGCTGGAGCTGCCGGAGGGCGGGCGCCTCACGCTCGAGGGACAGGTGGACCTGCTGCGCGAGCTGCCCGGGGGCGGCGCGGAGCTCGTGCTCTACAAGGACAGCGCGCGCCACCCGCTCGGCGCCGGGGCGTACCGCGAGGAGCTCGCGGCGGTGCGGCTCGCGGCGCGCGCGCTGCTGCCCGCCGGGGTTCCCGTGCGCGCCGGGGTGCTGTTCCTGCGCGAGCCCTCCCCGGAGCCTGCGTTCCCCGCCGAGGGCGAGGAGGCCGCGGGGCTCGAGGCCCTCGCGCGGGCCGCGCAGGGGCTCCTGGCGGGCGCCCAGGGTCCTGGGCTCCAGAAGGAGGGCTGCCAGGCGCTCTGCTGCGGATTCACGGAAGTGTGTTTCCCGGGGCCCGGTGCGTGATAAGGCGCCGCCCATGCCGAACGTCGTCGTCATCGGAGCGCAGTGGGGAGATGAGGGCAAGGGCAAGGTCGTGGACCTGCTCACCGAGCACGCGCAGGTCGTCGTGCGCTTCCAGGGCGGCAACAATGCCGGCCATACCCTGGTGGTGGGCGGGCAGAAGACCGTGCTGCACCTCATCCCGTCGGGGATCCTTCACGCCGGCAAGATCTGCGTGATCGGCAACGGCGTGGTCGTGGACCCGGCGGTGCTGGTGGGCGAGATCGACGCGCTCAAGCCGCGCGGCTTCCTCAAGGACGACTCGCAGCTGGTCATCAGCGCGCACGCCCACGTCATCTTCCCCTGGCACAAGCTCATCGATGCCTTCCGCGAGAAGGCGCGCGGCGGTGCGGCCATCGGCACCACGGGCCGCGGCATCGGGCCTGCCTACGAGGACAAGGTGGCGCGCCGGGGCATCCGCGTGCGCGACCTGCTGCACCCGGACCGCCTGCAGCGGCGCATCGCCGAGCGGCTCGCCGTGGCGCTCGAGGAGCTGCGCGAGCTGTGCCGCGTCTCGGGCCAGAGCGTGCCGCAGCTCGAGGCCGGCCAGGTGTTCGCCGAGTTCAGCGCGCTGGGCGAGCGGCTGCGCCCCTACGTGAAGGACGCCTCGCTCTTCCTCGCCGAGCAGGTGGCGAAGGGCAGCCGCATCCTGTTCGAGGGCGCCCAGGGCACGCTGCTGGACGTGGACCACGGCACCTATCCCTTCGTCACCAGCTCCAACTGCGTGGCGGGCAACGCCGCGGTGGGCTCGGGCCTGGGCCCCACCGCGATCGACAAGGTGATGGGCATCAGCAAGGCGTACACCACGCGCGTGGGCGGTGGGCCCTTCCCCACGGAGCTCACGGACGCCACGGGCGATCAGCTGCGCAAGGTGGGCGACGAGTTCGGCGCCACCACCGGCCGCCCGCGCCGCTGCGGCTGGCTGGACGGCGTGGTGCTGCGCTACGCGGTGCGCGTGAACGGCCTGTGGGGCATCGCCCTCACCAAGCTGGACGTGCTCAGCGGCCTGAAGCAGCTGGCCATCTGCAACGCCTACGAGATCGACGGCGAGCGCGTGAGCGAGCTGCCCGGGGATTACGAGGACCTCGAGCGCGTGAAGCCCATCTACGAGACGCTGCCCGGCTGGGACGAGCAGCTCACCGGCGTGCGCACCTTCGAGGACCTGCCGGAGAACGCCAAGCGCTACGTGCGCCGGGTGGAGGAGATCTGCGGCGTGCCCGTGGTCTGCGTCTCCGTCGGCGCGGACCGCGGCGAGACCGTCATCCTGCAGAACCCCTTCCGCGGCGAGTAGCCGGCGCGGCAGGCGAAGTCGCAGCTCCCCGCACCGTTGCATCCTGCGGGGCGCTGCGCGTCTGCAACTTACTCCGTCCATCTGCAGACGAAGTGCGGGCCTCGTCCGGCTGAACGCTGGGTAGGGAAAGGGACGCGTGGCAGCCCTCGCCGAGGCGAACTAGCTTTGGTGCATGACGGGGCGCGACGCAGAGCCGGGCAGGCAGACCTTCCGCCCGCGCAGGGTGCTGGCGCTGGTGATGGGGGTGGCGGGCGCGCTCTGGCTCGGAGTGCTCGTCTACCTCCTGCGCTTCGACGAGGTCCCGCTCAAGACCTTCCTCTCCGCGCTCTTCTTCGTCGTCTTCTTCGGCGTGTCGCTCGCCTACTACGGCCGCACGCTCATCGTGGTGGACGCGGCGGGCATCACCTACCGGGGAATCCTGCGCACGCTGCGCCTGTCCTTCCAGGACATCCGCAAGGTGGACGTGCTGCCCGGCCCGGTGACGGTGTACGCGGTGCGCGGCAACGGCCGCTTCCTGCACTTCACCAGCTTCTTCGAGCAGCACCGGGCGCTGGCCTCGCTGCTCATCGAGCGCGCGGGGCTCGGCCCCCTCGCGCTCTGACGCGCGCGGGCGGGACTAGCCGCCGGTGAGGGCCCAGGTCGCCGCGAGCCCCGCGAGCGCCAGCGCCGCACCGAGGCCGACGAGCCACCCCTCGAGGCGCGAGCCCTGCTCCCCGCGCGCCTCCACCGGCTCTCCGGGCTCCATGGGCTCGCTCGGCGCGTCCGACGCCGCGGCGGGCTCGGCAAGCGCGTCCGCAGCAGGCGCTGCGGCGGGGGCTGCGGGCTCGGCGAGCGGGGCCTGGTAGCGCAGCAGCGAGTGCCCCAGCTCGAGCACGTCTCCGTCCGAGAGCGCCGCCTCGCCGCGCAGCCGGTGGCCGTTGAGGTAGAGGCCGTTGGGGCTGCCCAGGTCCTGCACGCAGTACCCCTCGCCGTCGCGGCGCAGGCGCGCGTGGGCGCGCGACATCGCGCGGTCGCGCAGGCGGATCTGCGCGCGCTCGCCGCGGCCCACCTCCAGCACGGCCTCGGCGAGCGGGAAGCTGCGGCCGAGGTCCAGCCCGGTGAGGCAGGTGAGGCTCGCCGCGCGGCAGGGCGGGGCCGCGGCCGCATCCGCGAGCAGGCCGCGCAGCAGTGCCACCGTGCCCACGCCGCGCTCTGCGGCCGCGCCCGGCACGGCGCGCAGCCGCATCTCTCCCGGTAGCCACAGCACCTCGCCGGGCAGCAGCAGCCGCGCGACGCCGCAGGGCAGCGGCACGCCGTCCACGCTCAAGGGCTGGGTGGACTCCACCAGCAGGCGCTCGCCCTCCACGCGCAGCGTGAGCAGGGCCGCGGGCAGCCCCTCCAGCCGCACCGCGTCCCCCTCGCCGCCGCCCAGCTGGTGCTGGCCCGGCGCCAGCTCGAAGTGGCTCGTGCTCCCCAGGTGCTCGAACTCGAAGTGCATGGGGACGAGGACTGAGCAACGTGGGTGCCAGCGGGCGCCCCGGGCAGAAGTGCGCCGCGCCGTCCCGCCGCGTGGCGCGTGGTCTCGCCCTCCGGACGCCCTCCGGGGGCCGTCCAGGCGCCTGCGCCCGTGGCCGCACGTCCCGCTCCGCATCAGGACGTGGGACACGGCGCGCGCGCGGGCCCTAGGATGCGGCCCTCCGATGCGCGCCCTCGCTCCCGTCCCCGTGCTGCTGCTGCTCGCCCTCGCCACCCCTGGCTGCCGCGACGAGCAGGCCGGCCCGCCCGTGCGCTCCGCGCGCCTGCCGCCCGCGCTCGCGCCGCGCGTGCTGGACGCGGCGCCCCCGGATCTCACCTTCCGCAGCGGGGCCACCTTCGGCGGCGGCGCGGTGCAGTACCTCGGCTCGCGCGTGACGCCCGCGGACGCGCGGCCCGGCGAGGAGGTGCGGCTCGCCCACTACTTCGTCGCGCGCACGCCGCCGCCCGCGGGCTGGCGCTTCTTCGTGCACGTGCTGGACGCCGCCACGGGTCAGATGGTGCTCAACGCGGACCACGACTTCCAGGACGGCGCCGCGCCGCTCGGCGCATGGCCGGTGGGCAAGGTGATGGAGGACGTGCACCGCGTGCCCATGCCCTCGGCGCCGGCGCTCGTGGTGCTGGGCTTCTGGCAGGAGTCCGCGCGGCTGCCGGTGGACGACCCGCGCGCCTCGGCGGGCGCGGACCGCATGCGCGGCCCCACGCTGGGGGGCGCGGCGCCGCCGCTGCCCGAGTACCACGTGCCGCGCACCCGCAAGCCGCCGCGCATCGACGGCGTCGCGGACGAGCCCGCGTGGGCCGCCGCGCCCCAGGTCACCCTGCGCGGCAGCTTCGACGGGCGGCCCGCGCCGCTGCGCACGCAGGCGCGGCTGCTCTACGACGACCAGAACCTCTACGTGACCTTCGACGTGGAGGACCCGGACGTGTGGGGCACCTTCCGCAAGCGCGACGAGCCCATCTACGAGCAGGAGGTGGTGGAGATCTTCCTCGACGCGAACGCCGACGGGCGCACCTACAACGAGCTCGAGGTCTCCCCGCACGGCGTCATCTTCGACGCGTACTTCCCCGCGCGCCGCCAGGGCATGGACCTCTCGTGGGACTCGGGGATGCGCGCCGCGGTGAAGGTGCGCGGCACGCTGGACGACCCCAGCGACCGCGACGAGGGCTGGACGGTGGAGCTGCAGATCCCGCTCGCGCGGCTCGCCGAGGTGCCGCACCTGCCGCCGCGCGCGGGCGACCGCTGGCGCTTCAACCTCTACCGGCTGGACCAGCCGGACCGCCGCACGCAGCAGGGGCAGGCGCTCTCGCCGCTCTTCGTGGGGGACTTCCACGCGCTGCCGCGCTTCGCCTGGCTCGTGTTCGAGTAGGGCGCTGGGCCCGCGCGCCGCCGGGTTGCGAGCCGGCGGGCCCTAGCCGCCGAGCCCGTCGTGGAACTCCCAGTGGGAGTCCGCGACGGAGCGCTCGGTGGGGTCGCCGAGGAAGCGCAGGAAGCCGCGCAGCTCGAGCGTGTCCACGAGCTCCTCGGCCTCGAGCTCGGAGAAGTTGCGCCGGTGCACGAGGATGTCGCGCATCAGTGACTTGCCGCGCAGGTAGCCCACGGGCTCGCCGGGGCCGAGGGACGTGCGCAGGTCGCTCACCAGCTGCTGGAGGTCGAGGTCGTCCGAGATCATCGGCTCAAGGCTGGGGATGGCCCCCCGCCGCCGCAAGCGCCGGAAGGTCACGCCCGGCACTGCGCGGCAGGTAGGGGACCAGGCGTACGTCCCGGCCGTCACTCTCCAGGGTCACCGCCCCGTCGATGTCCGTGCGCAGACACTCCGTGCCCATCTGGCGGTAGCGCGCCTCCACCTCGGGGTGGGGGAAGCCGAAGCGGTTGTCCCGCCCCACGCAGAACACGACGTAGCGCGGCCGCAGGCGCTCGAGCAGCGCGGGGCTCGAGGAGGTACGTGAGCCGTGGTGGGGCGCCTTGAGCACCGTCACAGGGCCGAGCGAGGGCAGCAGCGCCGCCTCGCCCTCGGCCTCGACGTCCCCGGCGAGCAGCACGCTCACCGCGCCGTGGCGCACCCGCAGCACGATGCTGCGATCGTTCGCCCCCTCCAGGAGCACCCGGTCTCGCGGCGGCCCCAGCACCTCCAGCGTGGCCTCGCCGAGCGGGAAGGGCGGGTGGCCCACCTCGATCTCCTCCACCTGCGCGCCCGGCCCCGCTGCGGCGATGACCGCGCGCGAGAGTGGCCCGTCCGTCGTGTCCGCCGAGAGCCACAGCCGCGCGGTGGGCACCTTCGCGAGCACCGAGCGCAGGCCCAGCGCGTGGTCCGGGTGCGGGTGCGAGAGCACCGCGAGCGCGAGCCTTCGCACCCCGCTCGCCGCGAGGAAGGGCAGCACGTAGCGCTCCCCGGTGTCCGCGCCGCCCGGCACCCCGCCCGCGTCCACCACCGCGCTCTCGCCGCCCGAGGTGAGCACGATGGCGTCGCCCTGGCCCACCGAGAGGAAGGTGATGCGCAGGCCGGGCTGGGGCGCGAGCGCTGGCAGGAAGAGCGCAGCGAGCAGCCCCACTGGCGCGAGCCACCCGAGCCTGCGCGCGCGCCCCTCGCCCAGCGCCCACGCGAGCAGCCCCGCGCCATAGAGCGCGGCGGGCAGCGCCCCGAACGCGTGCAGGGGCAGGGTGGCGAAGGGCGCCGCGGCGAAGGCCCGCGTGAGCACGATGAGCAGCTGCGAGGCCCACGCCCCTGCCCACAGCACGGGCGTGGCGAGCGGCGCCGCGGCCACCGAGAGCGCCGCGCCTCCCGCGGCGAGCCCCGTGAGCAGCCCACACAGCGGCATGCAGACGATGTTGGACACCAGCCCCGCCACGCTCACCCGCCCGAAGGTGGCTGCCACCAGGGGGAGGCTCGCGAGCACCACCGCGGCGCTCGCGCACAGCGTCTCCTGCACGCTCGCACGCACCCGCGAGAGCCCCCGCCGCCATGCGCTCGCCGTCTCGGGCGCGGGCGTCACCTCGGGCAGGGCGAGCTGCAGCGCGGGGCCCAGCAGCAGGAGGCTGAAGACGGCCAGGAAGGAGAGCTGCAGGGAGAGGTCCGCCACCGCCGCGGGCTCCCACGCCACCATCAGCGCGCCGGCGGCCGCGAGGCAGTTGAGCCCGTCCGCGCGCCGCCACAGGCTCAGGCCCAGCAGCACCACCGTGGCCATGACGGCGGAGCGGATGGCGGGAGGCTGGCTGCCGGTGAAGAGCACGTAGGCCCAGACGAAGGGCACGGCCGCGGGCGCCGCGAGCCGGCGCGCATCCAGGCGGCGCGAGCGCGCGGGGCCCAGCCGCGGCAGCGCGCGCACGAGCCCGCGGCGCAAGAGCGCGAGCGTCATCAGCGCGAGCGCCGCCACGTGCAGCCCGCTCACGCTCAGCACGTGCGCGAGCCCGCTGCGGCTGAAGGCCTCCTCCAGCCCGTCGTCCAGCGCGGCGCGCTCCCCGGCCGCGAGCGTGAGGAAGAGGGCCGCGGACTCCGGCGTGGGGGCGAGCGCCCGCACCCGCTCGCCCAGCAGCGCCCGCTCGCGGCTCACCCAGCGCCGCCAGGGCGGGGCAGGGGAGAGCACCAGCAGCGCCCCGGCCGGCGCGCTCGCCGTGTAGCGCTGGGCGCGCCGGCGCCGCGCGGCGCCCGGGTCCGGCTGGCCGGGGTTCGCCACCGGCTCCTCCGGCCGCAGCCGCGCGGGCACCTGCACCCGCTGCCCGGGCTCGAGCGCCGGCGCTGCCCCGCGCAGGGTGAGCCCCACCCGCAGCCGCGCGGGCGCTCCGTCCACGCGCGCCACCCTCAGCAGCAGGCGCGTCGTGGCCCCGGTCGCATCTCCGAAGGGCTCGACCCGCTCCACCTCGCCCTCCAGCCTCACCGGTCCGGCGCCCACGCCCGGCGGCAGCTCCACCCGCGCCTCGCGGCGCGCGAGCCCCGCCCCCGCGAAGAGGCAGCCGAGGAGCACGGCCAGGTGGGCGCCTGCCCGCCTGCCCAGTGTCCAGGACAGGACGGCGAGCGCCGCTCCGAGCGCGAGGAATTCAGCGCGAGAGGGGCTCGTTGGGTCCGGGAACGCGGCGCCCAGCCCGAGGGCGAGCGCCGGGAAGACCAGAGGACGCGCGCCAAGGTCGCGCCACGACAGCCGTTCCACCCCTCACCCCCAACCCCGACCCGCCCCAACCGCCGTACCGCAGGAAAACCAACACCGTACTTGGGCGCCTTCTGAAGGGTCAAGCACCTCGCGTTGCTCGGAGGCGCGGATTGTGGTAAGAGTGGACGGCTTTCGCAGTGGCCGGCGTGTGAGCCATGCAAGGAGGCTGTACGAGTGCAGACCAGCTTTAAGACGGGCGACAAGGCCGTGTACCCCGGCCAGGGCGTTGGCGAGGTGATGGGCATCGAGCACACCGAGGTGGCCGGTCAGCGCCAGTCCTTCTACGTCCTGCGGATCCTCGAGAACGGGATGCGGATCATGATCCCGATCAACAAGGTGGGCTCGGTGGGCCTGCGCGAGATCATCTCCGAGGAGGACGTGAAGCAGGTCTACTCCATCCTCAAGGAGAAGGACATCTCGGTGGACTCCACCACCTGGAACCGCCGCTACCGCGAGTACATGGAGAAGATCAAGACGGGCTCCGTCTTCGAGATCGCCGAGGTGCTGCGCGACCTCTACCTCCTCAAGGGCGACAAGGACCTGTCCTTCGGCGAGCGCAAGATGCTCGACACCGCCCGCTCGCTGCTCATCAAGGAGCTCTCGCTCGCCAAGGAGTGCACCGAGGACGAGATCGAGGCGGACCTGAAGCGCATCTTCAACATCGCCGCCTAGGCCGCGCTCCCTGCCGTACCCCGTGCCCCGCCGCTCCCCGTCTCCGGGGCGCCGCGGGGCGCGGTCGTTTCAGGGGCGGGGCAGCCCCTCGAGCGCCTCGCGCGCCTCGCGGTTGTCCGGGTCCAGGCGCAGCGCCTCGCCCAGCGCCTCGCGCGCCGCCGTCCACTCCCGGCGCTGCAGGGCGCGCGCGCCCTGCGCTCCGAGTGCCCGCGAGAGCCGCCCGCGCAGCTCGCGTGCGAGCGGCCCCACGCCGTGCGCGAGCGCCGCGTCGTGCACCAGCGCGCTGCGCAGCCCGGCGACGGCCGCCTCCGGAGCGCCCTCGCGCAGCGCCCGCTCGGCGCCGAGCCAGTCGGCGCGCAGCGCGGCGAGCGGGGGCGTGAGCGCCTCGAGCCCCTCGTCGCGCGCGAGCGCGAGCGCCGCGTCCAGGTCTCCCGCCTGGTAGCGGGCGAGCACGGCGGCCTCGGCGCCCGCGGAGGGCACGCGGCGCGGCGGGCGCCAGAGCTGAAGCCCCGCGCCCACGAGCAGGGAGAGCAGCAGCGCGGCGGAGGCCGTCCCGAGCAGGGTGCGGCGCGGAGAGGAGGCGCGGGGCGCCGCGGGCTGGCCGGCGGGGCGGCGTGGAGCGCCCGCGCCGCGCAGCCGGAGCACCGCGCTGCCCAGGCGCAGCTCGTCCCCGCAGAAGATCTCCACCTCGCCGCGCACGCGGGCGCGGTTGACGAAGGTGCCGTTCTGGCTGCGCAGGTCGCGCAGCGCGAAGCGCTCGCCGTGGCGGGTGAGCTCGGCGTGGCGGCGGCTGATGGAGGGGTGCGAGAGGCGCAGGTGCGCGGCGGAGGAGCGCCCGATGACGAGCGAGCCCGGCTCCACCGGCAGGAGCTGGCCTGCGCCGGGGCCGCGCTCCACGTAGAGGAAGCGCTGCGGCAGCCCGGCCTCGTCCGTGCCGGGGACGCGGGAGGCCTCGTAGCGCGCCGCGAGCTCGCGGTCCTTGCGCCCGCTGCGCCGCCCCCGGGAGCGCTTGCCTGCCGGGAACTGGGGGACGCGCTGGGGCCGGGGGTCATCTGCCTGCAGCGGCGCCACCTCGCCGGCCTCGAAGGGGAGCTCGGCGTCCGGGAGCTCGGCGTCCCCGAGCTCCAGCGGCTGGGAGTCCTCGGGCGAAGCGGGGTGCGGCGGGCGCTTCGGGTCCGGAGGGGCCATGGGCGCGCATTCTTCCCCAGAAGGCCCCGGACAATCCATGCCGCGGCGCGGCGGTGCGCTACAGTGCCCCCCTCACCCCGCCATCCCCGCACTCCCGGGAGGTCCCCGCCGTGGCCGCGACGTCGATCAAGCTCTTCAACACGATGACGATGCAGAAGGAACCGCTCGAGACGCTCGAGCCCGGCGCCGTCGGCATCTACGTGTGCGGGCCGACGGTCTACAGCTACATCCACATCGGCAACGCGCGCACCTTCACGCTCTTCGACGTGGTGGTGCGCTACCTGCGCTACCGCGGGCTCCGGGTGAACTACGTGCGCAACTGCACGGACGTGGACGACCGCATCATCAAGACGGCGATGGAGTCGGGCGAGGAGGCCGTGGCGGTCTCCGCCCGCTTCATCCAGGCCTTCGTGGAGGACGCGCGCAGGCTCAAGCTGCTGGAACCGGACGTGGCCCCCAAGGTGAGCGACCACCTGCCGGAGATCGTCCGCATCATCTCGGTGCTGGTGGACAAGGGCGTGGCGTACGAGTCGCAGGGGGACGTGTACTTCTCCGTCAGCCGCTATCCCGCCTACGCGAAGCTCTCCAAGCGCAACGTGGACGACCTGCGCGCGGGCGCCCGCGTGGACCCGGGCGAGCAGAAGCGCGAGCCGCTCGACTTCGCGCTCTGGAAGGCGGCGAAGCCCGGCGAGGTCTCGTGGGAGAGCCCCTGGGGCCGCGGGCGTCCCGGCTGGCACATCGAGTGCTCGGCGATGAGCGAGAAGTACCTCTCCGAGAGCTTCGACATCCACGGCGGCGGGCTGGACCTCATCTTCCCGCACCACGAGAACGAGATCGCCCAGAGCGAGGCCGCGAGCGGCAAGCGCTTCGCGCGCTACTGGATGCACTGCGGCTTCCTCGACCTCGAGGGGGCCAAGATGTCCAAGAGCCTGGGCAACGTGGTGCACCTGCGCGACGCGCTCGACCGCGTGGACGCCGAGGCCCTGCGCTCCTTCTTCGTCTCCACGCACTACCGCAGCCCGCTCAGCTTCGCGGACAAGAGCCTCGCGGATGCAGAGACGCGCATGGAGTACTTCTACGAGACCCTGCGCAAGGTGGACGAGCGGGTGGGGGGCAAGGACTTCGGGAAGGGCGCGCTGCACGGCGAGCCGGGGCGCTTCCTCGCCGAGTTCGAGGCCGCCATGGACGACGACTTCAACACCGCGGGCGCGCTCGCCTCGCTCTCGGGGCTCTTCAACCTGATGAACGAGCTGTGCGACCGCCCGCCGGTGAAGGACAAGGCGCTGGTGGGCCGCACGCTGCAGGCGCTGCGCGCGGACGTGGGGCGCATCGGCGGCGTCCTGGGGCTGTTCGGAGACGCGCCGGCCGAGTGGCTGCTGCGCCGCCGCGAGCGCGCCGTGCGCGAGCGTGGCATCGACGTGGCCGAGGTCGAGCGGCTCATCGCGGCGCGCGGGGCGGCGCGCGCGGGCAAGGACTTCGCCGAGGCGGACCGCGTGCGCGGGGCGCTCAAGGCGCTGGGCGTGGAGATCATGGACACGCCCGCCGGCACCACGTGGAAGGTGGCTCCAGCCTGAGTTCGTGCTAACGCTTCGGGGACCATGAGAGGGTCCCCGATGCGCTCGCTCGCTGTCGCCGCCTGCCTCTTCGTCACCCCCGCCGTCACCGCCACCGCCCTCGCCGCCGAGCCGCTCGTCACGCCGGCCGAGCGCAGCGCCGCGAAGACGCTCGATGCGAGCGCGCTGCGCGCCCACGTGCGCTTCCTCTCCTCGGACCTGCTCGAGGGGCGCGGGCCCGCCACCCGCGGCGACAAGCTCGCCCAGAGCTACATCGCCGCGCAGCTCGAGGCGCTGGGGCTCGAGCCCGTGCCCGGGCCTGGCATCGACGGCTACCTGCAGCCCTTCGACCTGGTGGGGGTGAACGGCCACCCGCAGACGCTGGAGGCGCGCGCGGGGAGCAAGCGCACCGAGCTGCGCTTCCACGACGACTTCATCGCGGTGGCCGGCGAGCAGAAGGCGCGCTCCGAGCTCGCCGACTCCGAGCTCGTCTTCGTGGGCTACGGCATCGTGGCGCCCGAGTACGGCTGGGACGACTTCAAGGGCGCAGACCTCAAGGGCAAGACGCTGCTCATCATGAACAGCGACCCCGAGGACGACCCCGCGCTCTTCGCCGGCAAGACCCGCCTCTGGTACGGGCGCTGGGACTACAAGTACGAGCAGGCCGCGAAGGCGGGCGCCGCGGGCGCGATCATCATCCACACCACCCCGAGCGCGGGCTACCCGTGGAAGGTGGTGCAGAGCTCGTGGACGGGCGAGCAGTTCGACCTGCCGGCGGGGCAGGGGCCCCGGCTCGCGGTGAAGGCGTGGACCACCGAGGAGGCCACGCGCAAGCTCGTCTCGCTCGGCGGCAAGGACCTGGACGCGCTGCGCACCGCGGCGCAGCGGCGCGACTTCCGCCCGGTGCCGCTGGGCGTGAGCGTGTCCACCGCCTTCACCAACACCGTCTCGCGCCGCCCCACGGCCAACGTGCTCGCGCGCCTGCCGGGCAGTGACCCCCGCTTGCGCGAGGAGGTGGTGCTCTACACCGCGCACCACGATCACCTCGGGGTGAACGCGGACGCGAAGCCGGGCGAGGACGCCATCTACAACGGCGCGGTGGACAACGCCTCGGGCGTGGCCGAGATGCTCGCGGTCGCGCGCGCCTTCCGCGCCCTGCCCAAGGCGCCGCCGCGCACCATCGTCTTCGCCGCGGTGGCCGGCGAGGAGCAGGGCCTGCTGGGCAGCCAGTACCTCGCCGAGCACCTGCCCATGCCCAGCGGGCGCGTCGCGGCGAACATCAACCTGGACGGCGCCAACATCTGGGGCCGCACCACGGACGTGACCGCCATCGGCCTGGGCAAGAGCACCCTGGACGGGCCGCTCGTCGCGCTCGCCCGCCTGCAGGGCCGCACGGTGAAGCCGGACCAGATGCCCGACCGCGGCTTCTTCTACCGCTCGGACCAGTTCAGCTTCGCGAAGCTGGGCGTGCCGGCCGCCTACTTCAGCAGCGGGCAGAGCTTCCGCGGCCGCCCGGAGGGGTGGGGCAAGCAGCAGCGCGAGGCGTGGGAGGAGGAGCACTACCACCAGCCCTCCGACGAGCTGCGCCCGGACTGGGATCTCTCCGGCGCGGTGGAGGACATGCAGCTCGCCTTCCTGCTCGGCGCCCACCTCGCCCGCCAGCCGCAGATGCCCACCTGGAAGCCCGGCGACGAGTTCGAGGCCCCGCGCAAGAAGGCGCTCGAGGCCCTGAAGGCGGCCCCGCAGGCGCCCGGCGCGACCCCCTCGCGCTAGCGCGGGGCCGGTGCCCCGTCGCCTGCTGGGCAGCCGGGGCCCGAAAGGTGAAAAAGAGGGGCGCGAGGACCCGGCGACCGTGGCCTGCGGGTGTTAGATCCGCAGGCCATGCCCGACTTCAAGATCGTCAGTGATCACAAGCCCCAGGGCGACCAGCCCCGGGCCATCGGCGAGCTCACGGAGGGCATCCTCCGCGGCGACAAGCACCAGACGCTGCTGGGCGTCACCGGCTCGGGCAAGACCTTCACCATGGCGAACGTCATCGCCAACGTGAAGCGGCCCACGCTGCTCATCGCGCACAACAAGACCCTGGCCGCGCAGCTGTACGGCGAGTTCAAGGCGGTGTTCCCCGAGAACGCCGTCGAGTACTTCGTCTCGTACTTCGACTACTACCAGCCCGAGGCCTACATCCCGTCGTCCGACACCTTCATCGAGAAGGACTCCTCGGTGAACGACGAGATCGAGCGCATGCGCCACTCGGCCACGCACTCGCTGCGCACCCGCGACGACGTGCTCATCGTGGCGAGCGTCAGCTGCATCTACGGCCTGGGCAACGCGCGCTCCTACGTGGACCTGGCCATCACCGTGCCGCTGGGGGCGGAGCTGGGGCGCGACACCTTCATGCGCCAGCTGGTGGCGGCGCAGTACGAGCGCAACGACCTGGACTTCCACCGCGGCACCTTCCGCGCCCGCGGCGACACGGTGGAGGTGTTCCCCATCTACGAGGAGGAGCGCGCCGTCCGCATCAGCTTCTTCGGCGACGAGGTGGAGAAGATCATCGAGTTCGACCCGCTGCGCGGCACCACGCTCGCGGCGCTCGAGAAGGTCGTCATCTTCCCCGCGAGCCACTACGTGACGGAGGAGAGCACCCGCAAGCGCGCGCTCACCACCATCCGCGACGAGCTGCAGGAGCGGCTCGCCGAGTTCAAGCGCGAGGGCAAGCTGCTGGAGGCGCAGCGGCTCGAGCAGCGCACCATGTTCGACCTCGAGATGATCGAGCAGGTGGGCTACTGCAACGGCATCGAGAACTACTCGCGCCACTTCTCGGGCCGCCAGGCGGGCGAGGCCGCGCCCTGCCTCGTGGACTACTTCCCGCGCAACATGCTGGTGGTCATCGACGAGAGCCACCAGACCGTCCCGCAGATCGGCGCGATGTACCGCGGCGACCGCAGCCGCAAGGAGACGCTGGTGGGCTTCGGCTTCCGCCTGCCCAGCGCGCTGGACAACCGCCCGCTCAAGTTCAACGAGTTCGAGGAGCTGGTGCCGCAGGCGGTCTACGTGTCCGCGACCCCGGCCGAGTACGAGCTGCAGAAGAGCAAGGGCGTGGTGGTGGAGCAGATCATCCGCCCCACCGGCCTCATCGACCCCGAGGTGGAGACGCGCCCCGCGGGCAACCAGGTGGACGACCTGCTCGAGGAGGTCCGCAAGCGCGTGGCCAAGGGCGAGCGCGTGCTGGTGACCACGCTCACCAAGCGCATGGCCGAGGATCTCACCGAGTACTACACCGACGTGGGCGTGAAGGTGCGCTACCTGCACTCGGACATCGGCGCCATCGAGCGCACCGCCATCATCCGCGACCTGCGCCGCGGCGAGTTCGACGTGCTCGTGGGCATCAACCTCCTGCGCGAGGGCCTGGACATCCCCGAGGTGAGCCTGGTGGCCATCCTCGATGCGGACAAGGAGGGCTTCCTGCGCAGCCACGTGAGCCTCATCCAGACCATCGGCCGCGCCGCGCGCAACCTGCACGGCCACGTGCTCATGTACTCGGACCAGATGACCGACTCGATGAAGAAGGCCATCGAGGAGACCAACCGCCGCCGCGCGGTGCAGAAGGCCTACAACGAGCAGCACGGCATCACCCCGCGCCAGGTGAAGAGCAACATCCTGGACCTCTCCGCCGGGCTCTACGACGCGAGCCCCGACGCGCTCCCGCTCGCGGCGGAAGGCAGCCCCGCGGACCTGCTCAGCGAGAAGGACATCAAGCGCCTCATCCAGGAGGCCACCGACGAGATGCAGAAGGCGGCGGACGAGATGCGCTTCGAGGAGGCGGCGGCCGCGCGCGACCGCATCGTGCTGCTCAAGGACATGGACCTGGGGCTCAAGCCGCCCAGCCGCGCGCTGCTCGCCGCGCCCGTGAAGCAGGAGAACACCGCCGGCATGGCGGGGCGCAAGAAGGGCGGGCGCAGCGGCAGCAGCTCCTCCAGGGCCCGGGCGAAGCGCTAGAGGGACATGGACCGCAAGCTCGAGGAGAAGCTCGAAGCGCTCCCCACGGAGCCCGGCGTGTACCT
The DNA here is from genome assembly GCF_009659535.1 of Aggregicoccus sp. 17bor-14. Taxonomy (NCBI): domain Bacteria; kingdom Pseudomonadati; phylum Myxococcota; class Myxococcia; order Myxococcales; family Myxococcaceae; genus Aggregicoccus; species Aggregicoccus sp. 17bor-14. The sequence goes on along the minus strand of NZ_VJZZ01000001.1, from coordinate 816,392 downwards.
GATGAAGGACCGCCGCGGCACCATCGTGTACGTGGGCAAGGCGGTGAACCTGCGCAGCCGCGTGCGCAGCTACTTCACCCGCTCGGGGGACACGCGCGTCTTCGTCTCGCTGCTGGATCAGCTGCTCGGCGACATCGAGACGGTGCTGGTGCACAACGAGAAGGAGGCGCTGCTCCTCGAGAACGAGCTGATCAAGAAGCACAAGCCGCGCTTCAACGTCCTGCTCAAGGACGACAAGCAGTACATCAGCTTGCGCCTGGACAAGACGCACCCCTACCCGCGGCTCGAGGTGGTGCGCCGCTTCCAGAAGGACGGCGCGCGCTACTTCGGCCCCTTCTCCAGCGCCTCGTCCATCCGCGAGATGCTGCGCATCATCAACCGCTACTTCCAGCTGCGCACCTGCACGGACCACGCGCTCGCGAACCGGCGCCGCCCCTGCCTGCTGCACCAGATCGGCCGCTGCCCCGCGCCGTGCGTGTACCCGGTGCCCGAGGCCGAGTACCAGAAGAGCGTGGACGAGGTGGTGCTCTTCCTCGAGGGCAAGGCGACGGAGCTCGTCGCGGGGCTGAAATTGCGCATGCGGCGCGCGGCCGGGGAGCTCAAGTTCGAGGAGGCGGCGCGCATCCGCGACCAGCTGCTCGCCATCGAGCGCAGCCTCGAGCGGCAGAAGATCGCCACCGACGACTTCACCGACCAGGACGTGTTCGCCTTCCACCGCGAGGCGGACCGGCTGCTCTTCTACGTCCTCTACGTGCGCCAGGGCCGGCTCACCGGCGGCCAGGCCTTCCCGCTCGGCGCGCAGGAGTTCCCGGACGAGGAGCTGCTCGAGAGCTTCGTGAACCTCTACTACGACCAGGAGAACTTCGTGCCCTCGGAGGTGCTCCTGCCCTCGATGCCGGAGAACCACGCGGGCCTCGAGGCGCTGCTCACCGAGCGCAAGGGCGAGCGCGTGCGGGTGATGGCGCCGCAGCGCGGGCAGAAGCACGACCTGGTGCGCATGGCGGCGAAGAACGCGGAGCAGGCCTTCAGCGAGCGCAAGCGCACGAAGGACGAGACCGTGGCGGTGCTGCAGCGGCTGCAGACGCGGCTCGGGCTCAAGAAGCTCCCGCTGCGCATGGAGTGCTTCGACATCAGCCACTTCCAGGGCTCGGCCATCGTGGCGAGCCAGGTGGCCGTGACGGACGGCGAGGCCGACAAGAGCAACTACCGCCGCTACAAGATCAAGACGCTCGAGAGCCAGGACGACTTCGCCAGCATGTACGAGGTCATCGGACGCAGGCTCAAGCGCGGCCTCAAGGACGGAGACCTCCCGGACCTGCTGGTCATCGACGGCGGCAAGGGCCAGCTCGCCAGCGCCCACGCGGCGATGAAGGACGCGGGCGTGACCGACCTGGACGTGGTGGGGCTCGCCAAGAGCCGCGACCTCGAGGTGCACGACCGCGACGCCGAGAGCGCGAGGAGCCCCGAGCGCATCTTCGTGCTCGGGCGCAAGGACCCGGTGGTGCTGCAGCAGAACAGCGCCGAGCTCTTCATGCTCACCCGCATGCGCGACGAGGCGCACCGCTTCGCCATCACCTTCCAGCAGAAGCTGATGCGAAGGCGCAACTTCCGCTCGGTGCTCGAGGACATCCCGGGCGTGGGCGAGGGGCGCAAGAAGCTCTTGCTGCGCCACTTCGGCAGCCTCAAGCGCGTGCGCGAGGCCGCCATCGAGGAGCTCGCCGAGGTGGTGGGCCCCAGCGTCGCGGAGCGCATCCACGCCGCGCTGCACGGCGACGCGGAGGAGGCGGAGGGCCAGGACGAGGTGCGCGAGGCCTCGCTGCAGGACGCGGGCGGAGAGAGCGCCGACGCCGTGTCCACTGCGCCGCCAGATGGAGCGGCCGGCGCAGAAAACAGCGAAGAAAAGCGCTCGGAAGGCTCGCCAGCAGGGGGGCAGTGATTAGTTTCTGCCCGGGGGCGTTGGCCGCAGAAAAAGCGCCAAAACCTCAACGAATCTGGGCTTTTTCGTTGCGACACGGCTTGGCGCTGATTTATAGCGGACACAGCTTTTCGAGCGCCAATTCAGAGAGAAGGGACCGATATGAGGCTCTATCCGAAGGTGATCCCCATCATCTCGCGGGAGTGCATCCAGCAGCTGATGCAGGACGGGGACATCGAGGTGGAGCCCATGCGCGTCGCGGACGCGGAGATGGACCTCTCGGCGATCATGCGCGAGTACCTCGCCAACGAGGAGCGCGTGAACCAGGCCACCCGCGAGGCGCTCGAGCGCCGCGGCTATGACTACTCCAAGTTCAACCAGGTGAAGCGCGAGATGGCGGACGTGCGCGGCTTCAAGATGGGGGACGAGGGCATCGAGTACGTCATCAACCAGATGATCGAGTTCCTCCTCATCAGCCGCAACGTCGAGGAGGTCTTCGCGCCCGACAACGTGCTGCGCGGCAAGATCTTCGCCGTGGCCAAGAAGCACCTGGACGTGGACGACGAGATCGACAAGGAGGCGCGCGCCCGGCTGAAGCACCTGCAGGAGGGCACCAGCGCCTTCGACATCGAGTACAACAAGACCGTCGAGCAGATCCGCCGCGCCCGCGGCCTCATCTAGGCGCTGCAGCAACCGCCCGCGCTGCCTACCTTCCCTGGAGGAGGGCAGCGCACGATGGCGGGACTCGCTTTCTCACTGGTCGTTTCCGGTCTGCTGACTGCAGCCGCGGCTCCGGACCCCTTCTCCTTCGAGGGGCCGCGCGCCCGGGCGGCGACCGAGCGGCCAGGCGGCTTCTTCCTCCACGGCAACGTGCCCTTCACCCTCGTGCCCGAGCAGGGCACGGGCTCGGCCACGCTGGAGGTGCAGGACCGCGTGGACGCCGAGCGCGCCACCTACGGGGACGCGGGCCACCTCAGCGCCACCTTCCGGCTGGGCGGCACCACCTACGGCGTGGAGCTCACCCAGGTGGGCTTTCCCCCGCTGGCCGGCGGCCCCCGCAGCATCTGGCACCCGGTCTCGGGCGGCGTGATGCTGGACCGGGACCTGTACGGCGACACCGGGGTGGGCTTCCCGTACATGACGCGCGTGCACGCGGCCGCCGCGGTGTGGGGCGTGGGGCGCGTCAGCCGCAACGGCCAGCTGCTCACCGACCACGCCATCATCCACGCCGCCGCGCTGAGCGCCGGCGCCTTCGCGGACGACGACACCCACGCGCTCCTGTCCTCGGCGCGCGCAGGCGACAGCGAGCTGGTGGTGCTCGCGTGGAACCTGCCGGTGGACCTGGAGCCGCGCGGCTTCATCCAGTTCGTCTTCGACGACGTCTCCATCGACGTGCAGGGCCAGTCGCTCCCGCGGCTCGCCGTGGTGCCCACCGGCAGCGGGGCGCCCTCGAGCGAGGTGCCCGGAGGCGCCTCCCTCGGGGCCGCGCCCACGCTGGAGACGGGCGGCACGGGGACCGGCGGCTCGGGGCAGGGGACCAGCGAGGTGTTCGCGGAGCCCTCGGCGACCACCGCGCTGCAGGGCGGCATCGTCGGATTGGTCGGGGTTGCGGCGGTGGCCTCCGGCGCCACGCTGCCCACCGTTCCCGGCACGGTGCAGTCCGCGACCGGCGGCACTCCTGCCGCCACCGCAGTCCCGCCGACCACCGCCGGGGTCTCCACCACCGGAGCGCCGCCCACCTCGGGTGCCGCGGTGGCCGTGAGCGTGCAACTGGCGGCCAGCCCCCAGTCGGGCACCCCGGGCGTGGCGACCAACGGCCAGCTGCCGCCCGCAGGAGACGTGCAGGGCTTCGGCGCTCCAGCGACCGCGGGGACGACGGCCGGTACCGTCTCCACCATCGGCGGCTTCACCGTGGTGCCGCTCACCGCGGGCAGCTCCTCCGCCTCGGCCACGGCCGTTGCCACCGGGACGGGGACCAGCGCCGTCGCCGGCGCCCCGCGCGAGCAGAGCCCGGGCCTGCCCGCGACCCCGGCACCGGCGAACGCGAGCCCGGCCACCCCCGTCACGCCGCTGCCCGCGAGCCCGGCCCCCGCAAACGCGGCCGCGGCGGTGCCGCTGCCCGCCACGCCCGCGCCCCTCAACGCTTCACCCGCGGCCTCCGCTGCCACGCCCCTCATCGCGACGCCGGCACCTCTCAACGCGGCGCCCGCCTCGGCCGTCACGCCCGTGGTCCCGGTGCGCTAGTCGCCCGAGACGTGCGCGGGCTCCCTGGGGAGAGGGCTCACGTGGGCAAGGAGCGCAGGCCGCGGCGCGGCCCGAAAAATTGACCCGCCGCTACCGGCCTGTAGCGTCCTCGGCCATGGCCCCCACCGCACTCGCCTCGCGCTCTCCGCACCGCCGCCACGCCCCGGACCCGCTGCGCGAGGCCGTGCAGCGGCTCGCCGCGGCGCTGCCCGAGCGCGCGGACGCCACGGTGCTGCTGGACCTCCTCGAGGACGACCTGCGCGAGGGGCTCGGCGCGCTGAGCGACGTGGAGGCCCACTTCACCGACGTGCTGGACGCGCTGCGCGCCCCGCGCCTCTCGCCCGCGGCGCTGCTCGAGGCGGGAGACGAGCTGCGCGCGCTGCAGCGGCTCGAGGGCCTGCTCACGGTGGTGTGCCAGCTGCGCCGCCGCCTCTCCCAGGCGGCCGGGATGCTGCACCGCTCCGGGCGCTAGCCGGCTACCACTTCATCTCCTCCTTGCCCTGGGCGCGCTTGGGCGCCTCGCCCGGGCGGGAGACGGCGGTGAGGGTGGCGCGCACCGCGCCGAGGTCCACCGTGCCCACCGCGGCGAGCGGGAGGCGGCGCGCGTCGTCGGTCACCCACAGGTGCACGTCGCGGCGCATCTCCGGCTTGTCGATGCGCACGGCGGTGCCCGTCAGGTGCCACGCGTCGAACTCGCCCAGCGGCAGCGAGACGTGCTCGCGCTTGAGCACCGTGCCCGTCATGCGCCACATGCGCCGCACCCCGTACACGTCGAAGCACATGCTCAGCCCCTGCTGCAGCGGCAGCTGGCGCAGCAGGTAGAGCGCGCCGGCGACGTCCAGCCCGTCGTGCAGGTAGTGGTAGTCGTAGTGGCCCTTGCTGCGGCCCTGCGTGTAGTCCACGGTGACGCTGCGGTCCTTCTCGCCGAACACCGCGTTCACGGTGCGCGGCTGCTCGTTCTCCACCGTGTCCTCGGTGTGGCGCAGCGGGCGCAGCGTGCGCGGGTGCAGGTAGCTCATGGCCACGCCGTTCACCCGGCGCACCTTGCTGAAGAAGGTGTTGGTCTGCACGTGCACCTCCACCGGGAGGGTGCCGTCCTTGGGCGGCAGCACGCGCATCGTCATCTTGCCGGCCTCGGCGCCCAGCGCGTCGAGCGTGAACTCGAGCAGCTCGCCGCGCGCGAAGGTGGGCGCCGTGCGCAGCGCGGGCAGCGGCTTGCACTCCGCGGGGCCCGGCACCGTGGGCGCGGGCGCCTTCGCCGGGGGCGCGGCGCCCGCGGGCTCGGCGGCAGCGGCGGGAAGGCTCAGCAGGCCAGCGAGTCCGAGGAGGGCGAGGCGGAGGGGGCGCATGGGGAGAGAGTCTCGTGCAGGGGAGGGGCGCTGCGCTAGGGAGGGGCGCTGGCGCGGTCGGCGAGCCTGGAGCGGGCCCAGCGGGCGCGCAGGCGGGCGGTCATGTCCCGCCGCACCTGCTCCCAGACGGCGGGGTCGTGCTCGATGTCGTAGCCCGAGCGGGCGAGCCGCTGGACGCAGGCCCGCGCGAACTCCCCCTCGCCGAGCTGCGTGAGCAGGCGCAGGTACTCGTAGTCCTCGAGCCCGTCGCGCAGGTGCTTGAGGCGCAGGGACACCACGGGCGCGTGGCGCGCCGTGCCGAGGTGCGCCGGCGTGCCGGGGTAGAAGAGGGTGCCGTCGCCGTTGCCGCCGAACTCGAAGAGGTCCTGCCAGGGGTCCTTCGTGTTGTAGGCGAAGACGGTGTCGAAATAGAGCTCGCCGTCTACGCCGGTGGCGAAGGCGAGCGGGCCCATGGCGCGGTTGAGCACCGCCGGGTGGTCCACCATGTACGAGGCCCAGCCCCGGTAGACGCGCTCGATGGCGGGGTCCGCGGCGGGCCCCCCGGTGCAGCCCTGCGAGTTGCAGCTCTGGTACCACCACACGCGCGTGCCCGGAGCGAGCCGCGCGCGCAGGCTCGCGAGCGGCACCACGTTGCGGCAGGTCTGCGGCCCCGGGCGCGGGAAGAAGCAGTTGAGGGTGGGCGCGAGGATGTCCGCCGAGCTGCGGAAGGCCTCGTCCAGCGGGGCGGTGACGAGCACCGGCACCCGGGTGGCCGCGCTCCGGGCGCTGGGCTGCTCCGGCGCGGAGGCAGCCCGCACGCGCGCCGCCTGCGCGCGCACCAGCGCGGCGTCCTCGGGGCGCGGCTCGTCCTTCGCGTAGAAGAAGAGCTGCGCCGTCCACCCCTTCTCGCGGAAGTGCTCGGCGAAGGCGCGGTAGTACGCGGCCTTCTCCGCGTCCGTCTTCGCCTGGCGGCTGTCGCGCAGCTCGGCGGTGGTGGCGCGCGCGCCGGAGGGCAGGGCGCTGCCGTCCAGCAGCGGCCCCACCTCGGCGTCGTAGGCGCGGAAGTCCACGCGCGCGCGGCCCTCCTCGAAGTGCACCGGCGGCGCCTCCATGGAGAGCCCGTGCGGGCTCACCCGGTGGGCGAGCATCGCGCGCGCGTACTCCGCGAGCAGCTGGTGCGCCTCGGGGCTCTCGGGCGCGAGCCCGTGGCCGCGCGCGATGCTGTAGAGCGAGATGCCGAAGCTGTTGGGCAGCGAGGAGGTGGCCGGGATGGCGAAGGGCTGCACCTCCGCCGTGAAGGGCACGCGCGCCGCGCCGGGCGTGCCGGCCTTGCCCAGCGCGAGCTCACCGCGGTAGGTGCCGGGCGTCTGGGTGGCCGGCGCGCACAGCTCGGCGTAGAGCACGCGCGGCGCGGCGCCCGGCTTCGGCTCGGGCGCGGAGAGGGGCAGGAGCGCGTCCGGCCAGGCGCCCGCGGCGCCCTCGGAGTTGGAGGGCGTCTTCACCTCCAGGTAGGCCTCGCGCAGGAGCGTCACCGGGAGCACTGCGCCTGCGGGGCCGCGCAGGGTGAGGGGCGCCGCGGCGAGGAGCGCCGCGTCGCCTCCGGGCACCCACACCTGCACGCCCTCGCACTCGCCGCGCGCGAGGCTCACCCGCGCTTCGGCTGCGCCCGCGGGCGCCGCGCCCGGCCGCACCTTCTCGAGCACCGAGACCACCCGTGGCGCGCTCGGCGCCGGCGCGGCGGCCACCGCGTGCAGCGCCCCGAGCGCCCACAGCCCCGTCCAAGCCCCCATCACCCCTCCCGTGCGTGCTGCCTTCGTGCTGCGTGGGCCGCGGACGCGCGCGGCTAGCGCCCGCCGCTGCCGCCGCTCGCCGGCGCCGTGGAGCCCGGCATCGGTCCCAGCGCGGCGAGGTCGCGGCCCTGCTTGTAGTCGGTGAGCTCGGCCACCATGGTGCCCACCACGAAGTCCGCCTCGATGCGCAAGGGGACGTGGAAGGGGTCGTCGCTGAAGAAGGCGACGATGTCGCGCTTGCTCTCCAGCTTGCCGCTGAACTCGGTCTTCACCCGCACGCGCACCACGTCGCGCAGGCCCAGCGGCGTCTTGATCTTCTGGCGCCCCTCCACGTGCGCGGCCAGCGTGAAGCTCTTGCTCCCGGTGAACACCGGGTAGGAGTAGCTCTCGCCCACCTTGAGCGGGCGGTTGCGCAGCGCGAAGGTGGCGCCCGCCACGTCCGTGGTGCCCGGGGGCAGCTCGTGGGTGCTCTCGTGAGGAGGCTCGCCCTCCTTCTGCTTCACCACCACCGCGCTCTTGCCCGTGTCGTCCAGCTTCACCCGCTGGCGGCGGCGCTTGCGGTTCTCGTCCGCGAAGAGGTCGCTTCCCAGCACCGTCTGGCGCACCGGGTGGAAGTACGTGACGTACTTGTCCTTGATGGGCCACACCCCGAGGTCCGGGTCCGACTTGGCCACCGAGACGATGGGCCACACCTCCTGGCCCGCGAACTTCGTGGGCGCCCCCACCGTCACCTGCGTGGAGCCCGCGGTCACGCCGAGGTAGGCGACCTTGTAGGTGGACTGCTCCCCGGGCCCGAAGGCCACGCAGCCTGCGCTCGCCGCCGGGGCCGCGGCCGTCTGGGCCAGCGCGCCACCTGCCGCGAGCAGCCCCACCGCCAGTGCTGCCCTCACCGTGCTCCAGCGCTTCTGCATGCCCATGTGCTCCTCGCTGCTGCCTGCACGCCCTGCCGCCGACCGGCAGGGCAACTTAGGTAGACGACCCCTAACCGCCAACGGCGCCAGGGCCATCCCTGCTGCCTACACCGTGCCCAGACGCGCCCCAGCGTTGGCGATTCAACCCACCCCCGGGGGGACTCCTCGCCAGCACGCGGATGCTGTACAGTGCGGCCACACGTTTACGGAGGAGCGGTTTGAGTCAGACGGGTGATGCAGCGACGGCGGTGACGCGCGTGGGGCTCAAGCGCCTGCACGTGGGCGAGCTCGTGCGCACCGATGCGCTGCTGCGCGGCTGTGGCCTGCTGCGCTCGCTCGACGAGGTGGGGGTGCAGCGGCTGCTCGACGAGGCGGTGGCGCGGCGCTACCCCCAGGGGGCCCAGCTGCGGCGCGAGGATGCAGGCGAGCGCCCGCTGCTCCTCATCCTCTCCGGAGAGGTCGCGCTGCTGGCGGGCGCCGGCGGGGCGGCGGCCGAGGTGGGCATCGCGCGCAAGGGCGAGGTGCTGGGCGAGGAGGGGCTGCTCGCGGGCGGCGCCGAGGCGCTGCAGGCCGTGGCGCAGGGGCCGGTGGACGTGGCCGAGCTGCCGCTCGCGGCGGTGCGCGGCGCCGCCGAGGCCTCGCCCGCGCTCGCGCACTACCTGCGCAGCGTGCACGGCGCGCGCGCGGCCGCGTGCAGCGAGATGTCCGACTTCCTCGGCCGCTGGTAGCCTCGCACGTCCCCCCGCAACGGAGCGCTGCGCATGCCCATCGACGCCTACGACGACGACGACGTCCGCGAGAAGGACCGCAGCGGCCGCGGCCCCACCGACTTCGACTGCCCCTCCTGCAACGCGAACAACCCCACCGAGTCCCCGCTGAAGGACCGCGACGAGGTGCTCTGCAACTACTGCGGGAGCCACTATCAGGTCCGGATGTCGGACGAGGGGCGCGTGAAGTTCCGGGAGCTCTGAGCGCCGGCTCAGCGCTCTCCGAACAGCGCCGTGCCCACGCGCACCAGCGTCGCGCCCTCCTCCACGGCGAGCTCGAAGTCGTGGGTGGTGCCCATGGAGAGGCCGCGCAGGCCGTTCGCGTGGGCGAGCGTGCGCAGGCGGGCGAAGTGGGCGCGTGCCTCGGCCGCGTCGTCCGTGGGCGGAGGCAGGGCCATCAGCCCCTCCACGCGCAGGCCCGGCAGGGCGCGCACGCGCTCGAGGAAGGCGGGGAGGGCGTCGGGCGAGAGCCCGCCCTTGGTCGCCTCGGCGCCCAGGTTGAGCTCCACGTAGCAGGGCAGGGGCGCCTCGAGCCGCCGCCGGCTGAGCTCCTCGGCCACCTCCAGGCGATCCAGCGCGTGGAAGGCGCAGGCCGCGCGCGCCACGTACTTCACCTTGTTCGTCTGCAAGGGGCCGATGGCGTGCCAGCGCAGCCCGGAGAGCGCCGAGAGCTCCTGGGCCTTGTCGCGCAGCTCCTGCGCGTAGTTCTCGCCGAAGTCGCGCTGCCCGGCGGCGTAGGCGGCGCGCACCGCGAGCGCGGGCTTGAGCTTGGACACGGCCACCAGCGTCACCTCGGACGGGGCCCGCCCCGCGCGGGCGCACGCTGCGGCGATGCGCGCGCGCACCTCCGAGAGCCGCCCGGCCAGCGCCTGCACCTCGGCGTCGGACACCGTCTCGCCCGTCGCCCCGCTCTTCGCCTCACTCATCGGCAGGACTCCTCGGGCGGGCTCCACGGCAGGGCGAGCCCGGCGCGCGCGAGCAGCGCGAGCGTCTCACCCAGCGGCAGCCCGATGACGTTGGTGGGGCTCCCCGCGAGCGCCTGCACGAGGAAGCCGCCCTTGCCCTGCACCGCGTAGCTGCCCGCCTTGTCCAGGGGCTCGCCGGTGCCCACGTACCAGGCGATCTCCTCCGCGCCGAGAGGGCGGAAGGTCACCTCGGTGCGCACCAGGGTCTCGGCGGGCGCTCCGGGCCCCGCGAGCGCCACGCCGGTGAAGACCGAGTGGGTGCGCCCGCTCAGGCGCGCGAGCATGGTGCGCGCCTCGGCCGCGTCGAGGGGCTTGCCCAGGATGTCTCCGTCCAGCACCACGGTGGTGTCCGCGGCGAGCACCCACTGCCCGGGCCGGTGCGCGGCGACCGCGCGCGCCTTCTCGCGCGCGAGCCGCTGCACGTAGGCCTCCGGGGGCTCGCCCGGGTGGGGCGTCTCGTCGATGTCCGCGGCGCAGACCTCGAAGAGCAGCCCCAGCTGCGCGAGCAGCTCGCGGCGGCGGGGCGAGGCGGAGGCGAGCACCAGCCGCAGCGGGGCGGCGGCAGGGGAGGGGCGGGTTTGAAGATCCGGGGTGTGCATGTTACGGGTCGAGTGGACTCCCCGGCGCCTTAGCAGAAGACCGGCCCTCGGGGGCAATCTCGGCAATCTCCGGTGGGGAGGAGCGGATGAACCCGGCAGAGCTGCTCGCGGCGATGCGGCGCACGGTGGAGCAGCTGGCCGCCTCCAACGAGATCGCCAAGGCGCTCACCTCCACGCTCGAGCTGCGCGAGGTGCTCTCGCTGGTGATGCAGAAGGTGCGCGAGCTGCTCAAGCCGCGCAACTGGTCGCTCCTCCTGTACGACGAGCGGACGGGCAGGCTTTACTTCGAGATCGCCGTGGGCGAGGGCGCCGAGGCGCTGAAGCGGCTGCAGGTGGCGCCCGGCGAGGGCATCGCCGGGGCGGTGTTCGCGAGCGGCCGCGCCCAGCGCGTGGACGACGTGAGCGGCGAGCCCGGCTTCTCGCGCCGCTTCGACGCGGCGAGCGCCTTCCACACCCGCTCCCTGCTCGCCGTGCCGCTGGTCGCGCGCGGGCGGGTGCTCGGCGTCATCGAGCTGGTGAACGGGGAGGGCGATGCGCCCTTCTCGGATGGAGATCTCCAGGTGCTCACCGCCATCGCGGACTACGCGGCGATTGCCCTGGAGAACGCGCGCAACTTCCGCCGCGTGCAGGAGCTCACCCTCACCGACGAGCACACCGGCATCTCCAACGCACGCCACCTGCGCGCGCAGCTGGAGCAGGAGGTGCTGCGCTCGCTGCGCTTCCACCACCCGCTCTCGCTGGTGTTCCTCGACCTGGACCGCTTCAAGGCGGTGAACGACACGCACGGCCACCTGGCCGGCAGCGCCGCGCTGCGCGAGGTGGGCGAGGTGCTCGTCTCCTGCGCCCGCCAGGTGGACGTGGTGTGCCGCTACGGCGGAGACGAGTTCGCGCTGCTCCTGGTGGAGACCGGGCTGGACGGGGCGCAGCCCATCGCCGAGCGCGTGCGGGACGCGCTGCGCGAGCGCCGCTTCCTCGCCCAGCAGGGCCTGGACGTGCGGCTCACCGCGAGCCTCGGCGTGGCCACCTTCCCCGAGCACGCGCAGGACGCGCTGGGCCTGCTCAAGGCCGCGGACCAGGCCATGTACGCGGCCAAGGCGCGCGGCCGCGACGACGTGTGCATCGCGCCGCCCCTGCCCACGCCGCTCGCCTCGGGCGGGTAGAAAGAGCGCGGGCCCCGCTCCCGTGAAGGAGGGGGCCCGCAGGTCCTGCACGGCGGAGGCGGGGCTAGCTCGCGTCCGTCACGCCGGCGAGGGCGTCGGGGTTCGTCTGCACCTTGCCCTCCTTCTTGAGCGCCTCGAGGAAGGCGCTGCGCAGCTCGATCTGCTTCGCCTGGCGCGCCTGCTGCTGCAGCTCGGCCTTCGCCTGGGCGAAGGACTCGTCGCTGGGCTTCTTGCGCTCGGTGACCTGGGCCACCACGTAGCCCTCACCCAAGTTGAACACGCTGTCGAGCGGGCCGGCGGCGTCCTTCTGGAAGGCGGCGCGCACCAGCTCGGGCGCGGGTCCCAGGTGGGGCACCGTGTCGCCCGCGGCGGTGAACGCGTCCGTCTCCACCGCCTCGGGGCGGGTCTCGGTCTCGAAGCGCAGCAGCGCGGGCTGCCCCTCCTTCTCGGGCGGGAAGAGGGCGCTGAGGCTCTTGCCGGCCTTCACCTGCGCGAGCGCGGCCTCGGCCGCCTTCTTCGCGAGCGCGAGCGCCTGCTCCTTCGTGTACAGCGTGCGGGCGATCTCCGCGGTGGCGTCCTGCAGGCTCTTGCTCTTCGCCGCCTGCTTCTCCTCCACCTTCACCAGGTGCACGCCGAACTGCGACTCCACCGGCTGGCTCACCTCGCCGGCCTTGAGCGCGAACACGGCCTCGCCGAGCGGCTGCGGCAGCGTGCCCTTCTCCACCCAGCCCAGGTCCCCGCCGCGCGCCTTGCTGCCCGCGTCCTCGCTCTTCGCTTGCGCGAGCTGGGCGAAGTCCTTGCCGCCCGCGAGCTCCTTCTGCAGCGCCTGGGCCTTCTGCATCGCCTCGGCCTTCTGCGCAGGCGTCGCCTCGGGGGCGAGCTTCACCAGGATCTGGCGCGCGTGCACGCGCTCGGCCTGCTGGTACACGAACTTGTTGGCCTCGTAGTAGTCCGCGATCTCCTTCTGGTGCGCGGCCTGCCACGCGGTGAGCTCCGCCGGCTTCGGCGCGGGCACCTTGTCCGTGTACATGGAGGGCAGGAAGCGGGCGAACACGAGCTTGGCCTGGTTGCCCTCCTTCTGGAAGCGCGCGCGCACCTCGTCCTCGGACACGGTGGCCCCGCTCTCCACGAGCTCGAGCAGCTTCACCGCGGCGAGCCGGCGGCGCAGCTCCGTCTCGTACTGCGGCGCGGTCTTGCGGTAGTAGTCGCGCAGCACCTGGGTGTAGGTGTCGAAGCTGAACTCGCCGTCCTTCTGGAAGTCCGGGTTCTGGTGGATGAGCTCGCGCAGCTCGTCATCCGAGGGCACGACCCCCCGCTTCTCCGCCGCCTGGGCGAGCAGCTCGGTGTTCACGAGCTGGTCCAGCACCTGCTGCGGGATGCCGATCTGCTTCGCGAGGCTCTCCGGGATGGGCTGGCCGCGCGCGCGGAAGAACTGCAGCTGGTTCGCGTACGCGCGCTGGAACTCCTGGAGAGGGATCTCCTGGCCGTTGACCACCGCCGCCGAGCCCGGTGCGGTCTTCTTGGACGTGCCGAAGCCGTGACCGCCGGGACCGAACTGCAGGATGAACACCACCGCGATTGCGGCGATGAAGAAGAGGGAGATGAGCCGCCGGGGCTGGAGACCGTCCTTCATGTTCCTCGTACCAGTGCTGCGAGAAGCGCCGAGGGACCGTCCAGGCTCGTGCAGACGCGCGGAAGACCTTGCGACGCGGTGTTGTTGGTAGCCCGGCCAGAGGAGGGACAGCAGCTGTCCGCCTCCGGACGAAGGCCTTGACTGCGTAGGATAACACACCAGAAAATGCAAGCGATTTACGGTAGTTAGCCGCGCCCCCGCCCCGCCCGCTCCCCCCCTTGCCACCCCCGGTTCCCCTCACGTGCTGACGCTCCTCAAGCGCCACCGCCAGCTGCTGCTGGTGGGCCTGCTGCTGCTCTATCCCCTCGGGAGTTTCCTCGCGGGCGGGCCTCGCCCGCGCTGGCTGGATCGCGCGATCATCGCGCTCACCGCGCCCCTGCAGCGCGGCATCACCGGCGGCATCGATGGAGGTGTGCGGATGGTGCGCGCCTACATCACCCTGCACGGCGTGCGCGAGGAGAACGAGGTGCTGCGCCTCGAGAACCTGCGCATGCACGCCGCGGTGCAGGCGCTGGGCGAGGCGCGGCTCGAGAACGAGCGGCTCAAGAAGCTGCTCGGCTACACGGAGGCGGCCTCGGGCCCCGAGATCCCCGCGCGCGTGCTGGGCGTGAACCCGGCGCCCAAGCTGCTCAGCGTGCGCATCAACCGCGGTGAGGCCGACGGCGTGGAGCGCGGCATGAGCGTGGTGACGCCCGAGGGCATCGTGGGGCAGGTGGTGCGCACCACCGGCGGCTACGCGGACGTGGCGCTCGTCACGGACCCGATGAGCCGCGTGGCCATCCGCGTGCAGCGCAGCCGCGCGCGCGCCACGGCGGCCGGCGCGGGGCTCAACCCGCTGCGCCTGGAGACGGCGCTGCGCACCGAGGACATCAGCGAGGGCGACCTGGTCATCACCGCGGGCACGGACGGGGTGTACCCGCCGGGGCTGGTGGTGGGCCGCGTGAGCGCGCTGGAGAAGAGCACGCAGGGCATGTTCCAGCACGCGGAGATCATCCCCGCGGTGGACACCACCAAGCTCGAGGAGGTGCTGGTCATCCCCTCGAGCGGGCTCGCGCAGTACGCGCCGGCCACTGCAGGAGAGAGCACCCGATGAAGTTCTTCGTCACCGTCCTGCTCGCGCTCGGGCTGCTCACGCTCGAGAGCGTGGTGGTGCAGAAGGCCGGCATGGCCATCACCCGCATCGACGTCACCGTGGTGCTCATCGCCTTCCTCGCGCTGCGCGCGCGGCTGGTGGAGGGGGCGCTCTCCTCCTTCGCCGTGGGCTACCTGCTGGATCTCATGAGCGGCCAGCCCACCTGGCTCTTCACCTTCCTCGCGGTGCTCAGCTTCCTCGTCGGGCGCGTGGTCGCGACCCTGGTGGACGTGCGCAGCCCGCTCTCCTTCGCGCTCTTCACCATGGGCGGCGACATCGGGCACGGGCTGCTCGCGGCCTTCTTCACCTGGCTCACCACCAAGGGCGGCAACCCGCTCGCCGCGATGCTGCCCAGCCTGCCGATGCAGGTGGGGCTCACGGGGCTCGCCGCCTTCCTCCTCTACCCGCTGCTGCGCCGCTTCGATCAGGGCCACGAGCGGCCGCTGGGGCTGCTGCGATGAGCCAGACGCTCGGCCAGACCACGCCGGGGCGCGACCTCAAGAAGCGCTTCCTGTACCTCGGCCTCGCGATGCTCGCGGGGATGTTCCTCATCGCGATGCAGCTCTATCGCCTGCAGATCACCGAGCACGAGGAGTACGCCGCCAAGAGCGTGGCGAACTTCGTGAAGGAGGTGCGCCTGCGCGCCGACCGCGGGATGATCAAGGACCGGCGCGGCACCATCCTGGTGGACAGCCGCCCCTCCTTCGACGCCTTCATCATCCCCGCCTTCTGCACCGACTGCTCCGAGGTGGTGCTGCCCAAGCTCGCCGAGCTGCTGCACTGGGACGAGGCGCAGGTGGCCAAGGTGGACGCGCAGGTGAAGGCGGCCAAGCGCAACGCCCCCTTCCAGCCGGTGCCGGTGAAGATCGACCTCGAGCGCGACGAGTACGACCGCCTCAACGCCCGCCGCGACATCCTGGACGGCGTGGACGTGGTGCCCGTGCCGCACCGCAACTACCGCGCCGGCAGCGTGCTCAGCCACGTGCTGGGCTACATGAACGAGATCACCCCCGAGGAGCTCGAGAAGCTCGACGCGGAGGGGATGCACTACGCGCTGGGCGACTACGTGGGCCGCCGCGGCCTGGAGCGCTACTTCGAGCCGCAGCTGCGCGGCCAGGACGGCGTGCGCAAGGAGGTCGTGAACGCGCGCGGCCAGACCATCGACGAGCTCAACGGCAAGCTGGGCATGGACGCGGTGACCCCGCCCACCCCCGGCGCCAACGTGGTGCTCAGCCTGGACATGCGGCTGCAGGAGGTGGCGGAGAAGGCCTTCCCGGGCGTGGCCGGCGCCGTGCTCGCGGTGGACGTGAAGACCGGCTTCATCCGCGCGCTCGTCAGCCGCCCCGGCTTCGACCCGAACCTGCTCACCGGCCGCATCACGCCCACGCAGATGGCGGCGCTCGCGCGCGACCCGATGCAGCCCATGATCAACCGCGTGGCGGCCGAGCACTACAGCCCGGGCTCCATCTTCAAGGTCGTCACCGCGCTCGCGGCGTACAAGTCCGGCCACTTCAGCCCCAGCACCACCATCTTCTGCCCGGGCGGCTACCGGCTCGGTGCGCGCGTGTGGCGCTGCCACAAGGACAGCGGCCACGGCAACCGCGACGGCGTGCAGGCGCTGCAGTCCTCGTGTGACGTCTGGTACTTCAAGGCCGCGGACACCATCGGGCTGGATCCCATCGCGGAGATGGGCCGCGCCTTCGGGCTCGGCGCGCCCACCAACGTGGGCGTGGTGAGCGAGGTGCCCGGGATCATGCCGAGCAGCGAGTACCACGACAAGGTGACCCCCGGCGGCTACTCCAAGGGCCTCGCGCTCAACAGCGCCATCGGGCAGGGCGACGACAACGTCACCGTGATGCAGATGGCCATGCTCTATGCCGCCATCGCCAACGGCGGCACCCTGCTCAAGCCGCAGCTGGTGGAGCGGCTCGAGAGCGCGGACGGCAAGACGGTGGAGAAGTTCGACCGCCAGGTGGTGCGCAAGATCGACATCCCCGAGGCCCACCGCAAGGCGGTGGTGGAGGGGCTGGTCGCCACCGTGAACGAGGCGGGCGGCACCGCGCTCAAGGCGCGCAACATGTACCGCGAGGGCATGGAGGACATCACCATCGCGGGCAAGACGGGCACCGCGCAGGTGGTGCGCATCGGCACCGTGCGCCTCAAGACCTTCCAGATGGACTACTTCACCCGCGACCACGCGTGGTTCGCCGGCTTCGCGCCCGCGGACAACCCGGAGATCGCCATCGTGGTGCTCAACGAGCACGGCGGCCACGGCGGCCTGGATGCGGCGCCCACCGGCATGGCGGTGCTGCAGAAGTACTTCCAGCTCAAGCGCGAGGACGCCAAGGCCCCGGCCGCGCCCCGCCTCAACACGCCCTACAACCCGCCCGCGCCCAGCGCGCCCGTGGCGGAAGAGACGCTGACCCGCGGTTAGCGAGAGACCCAGATGCAACTGCGTATCGAAAAGCGGATGGTCCCGCACATCCCCTGGGGGCTGGTGTTCTGCGTGCTCGCCATCGCCGGGCTCGGGGTGTGGAACCTCGCCTCCGCGAGCCGGCCGCCGCACGCGCCCGTGTGGAGCGCGCAGGCGCTGTACATCGGGGTGGGGCTCTTCGTGGTGCTGCTGGTGTGCCTCGTGGACTACCGGTGGATCCAGCGCATGGCGCTGCCCATCTACCTGGCGAACATCGCCGCGCTCATCGCGCTGCGCTTCATCGGCCACAAGGCCAAGGGCGCCGAGAGCTGGTTCGTCGTGGGGCCCTTCCGCATCCAGCCCGCCGAGTTCATGAAGATCGGCGTGCTCCTGATGCTCGCCAAGGTCTACCACGACGACTACCGGCCCCACGCCGAGAGCTACGGGCTCGTGCGCCTGTGGAAGCCCGCGCTGGTGGTGGGCGTGCCCACGCTGCTCGTGCTGGTGCAGCCGGACCTGGGCACCGCGCTGATGATCATCCTCACCGCGGGCACCGTCATCCTCTTCGGCAAGGTGCGCTGGTACCTCGCCACGGTGCTGGTGGCGGGCGTGGTGCTGGTGGGCGGCGTCATCTGGAACGACTACATCCGCGAGCAGCCCGAGCCGCGCACCACCGTGGTGCGCCACCTGCTCAAGCCGCACCAGAGCCAGCGCATCAGCGCCTGGCTGGACCCGGAGAGCGACCTGCGCGGCAAGGGCTACCACGCGGCCCAGTCCAAGATCGCCGTGGGCAGCGGCGGGCTCACCGGCAAGGGCTGGCGCGAGGGCACCCAGACGGGGCTCTTCTTCCTCCCCGAGCAGCACACGGACTTCATCTTCTCCGTGTGGGCCGAGGAGCACGGCTTCCTCCTCTGCCTCACCCTGGTCGCCCTCTACGGGCTCGTCTTCGTGTTCGCGCTCGGGGTGGGCTTCAACGCGCGCGACCGCTTCGGCGCCTTCCTGGCCGTGGGCGTGACCGCGAGCCTCTTCTGGCAGGTGTTCGAGAACATCGGCATGGTCATCGGGCTCCTGCCGGTGACGGGCATCACCCTGCCGCTGCTCAGCTACGGCGGCTCGTCCATGCTCACCGTGATGATCAGCATCGGCCTGCTCGTCAACGTGAGCATGCGCCGGCACATGTTCTAGCGGGGTCCTGCTCGGCAGCGCCCCACGCGCGCCCGCGCCTGGTGTATGAAGCGCGCTGGCGCCAGAGCGGATCTTTGCAGTGCGCCGGAGGCGACGATGGAGAGGAAGGGCGCCCGCAAGGGCAAGAGCGCAGCGACCCGCACACTGCCGGCACCGGCTCCCGCGGCGGCTCCCGCTTCAGGTGCGGGCTCCGCAGGGGCCGTGGCGCGCGCCGCGGCGGCCGCTGCCGCACCCGCGCCCAGCCGCGCGAGCGACGGGGCGCGCGGCGCAGGGCCTGCGGCAGGGGCTGCCGGGGCGCGCCGCGCCGAGCCCGCCTCGGCGCCGCGCACCAGCGTGGCGGCGGCAGGCGCGCTCGCGCGTCCGGCCGCGGCCCCCGCGCTCCCGGGCGCGCGCCGGGCGGCCGCTGCGGCGGTGATCATCGAGCCGCACGCGGGCGAGGCCGAGCACCGCCACTTCCCGCGCGCGCGGCTCGCCGCGCGCTTCGAGCTGTGGCGCGAGGGGGAGGGGGCGAGCCGCAGCTTCTCCGCCTCCCTGCGCTCGGTGAACGTGAGCGTGAGCGGCGCCTTCCTGGAGAGCAGCTTCTTCCTGCCGGTGGGCACCGAGCTGCGCGTGCGCTTCGAGCTCGAGGACGACGCGGAGCCGGTGGAGGCGCGCGCGGTCATCGTGCGCGAGCAGCGCGGGGGCGAAAGTGGTCTCAGCGGCTTCGGCGTGCGCTTCGAGGAGTTCTTCGGGCAGACCGAGGTGGCGCTGGCCAAGCTCTTCCTCGGCCTGCGGCTGCGCAGCTTCGCGGAGGAGTACCTGCAGTCCAAGCGCGCGCGCGGCCTGCCCAACGAGCTGGAGCGGGTGGTGGATGCGCTGGCGGCCTGGGAGCTCATCAAGGCCACCAGCGAGACCGACCCCTGGCGCGGAGAGTAGCTCCCCGCGCGTGAGGCCTCAGGCCTGCTTGGCGAGCTCGGCGCGCCGGCGGGCCTGGTAGTGCGCGGAGCACAGGCCCTTCGAGCGGGCCTCGCGGTCGCAGCCGGGCTCCTGGCAGCGGCGGTCGGCCGGCACGGGGCCACCGGACACGGCCTTGGGCGGGCGGCCGCGGCGCCGCGCGCCCGGCATGCCCCCACCCAGCCCCACCCCCGCCACGCCCGCGTTGATGCCGCGGGCGACGCCGCGGCCCACGGCTTCGCCGAGCGCCTCGGCCCACTGCGTGAGCGCCGGCGTCAGGGTGGGGCTGAAGCCTGCGGAAGCCTTGCGGGGGCGCGCCATGTGCACTCCTTTGAAACAGTGGATAACGATGTGTTGCAGCACCTGTTTGGTGCAACTTGCTGCAACGGCTCACGTCTATTTCACTCCGGGCCGCGCACATGTCAACACGCGTTCGAGGTGAAACATGGCTCGGAAGGTGAAATCACACAGCAGCGACCGCACCCGCGAGGCCTTCGAGTTCGACGTGTATCCGGCCGGCACGCTGTCCCTGGACGCGGTGGACCTCTCGCAGGAGGTGGAGGACAAGGACGCGTACGAGGAGGAGCTCGCGCAGCTGCAGGAGGAGCTGTACCGGCTGCAGATCTCGCAGTACCTCGCCGGCCGCCGCACGGTGCTCGCCTTCGAGGGCTGGGACGCCTCCGGCAAGGGCGGCGCGATCAAGCGGCTCACCGCGCAGATGGACCCGCGCGGCTACAAGGTGTGGCCCATCGCGGCGCCCTCGCAGCAGGAGGCCGAGCACCACTACCTCTGGCGCTTCTGGCAGCGCACGCCGGCGCGCGGCGAGCTCGCGGTGTTCGACCGCACCTGGTACGGCCGGGTGCTGGTGGAGCGGGTGGAGAAGCTGGCCTCGCCGCGCGAGTGGGGCCGCGCCTACGACGAGATCAACGCCTTCGAGCGCACGCTCACGGCGGACGGCGTGCGCGTGGCGAAGTTCTTCATCCACATCGACAAGAAGACCCAGCTCGAGCGCTTCCGCGCCCGCGAGGACGATCCGGTGAAGCAGTACAAGATCGGCCCGGACGACTGGCGCAACCGCCAGAAGTGGGGTGCCTACGCGCGCGCCATCCAGGAGATGCTGGACCGCACGCACCGCCCGGACGCGCCCTGGCACGTCGTCGCCGGCAACGACAAGAAGCACGCGCGCCTGGAGATCCTGCGCACCTGCGCGGACGTGCTGCGGGCCTGAGAAGAGGCCCGGCAGCACGCCGCGGGACTGCGAGCGCTACAGCGCCTTGCGCAGCGCGTCCTCGATGCGCGACTTGTCCACGCGCCCCACGATCTGCTCCACCACCTGGCCGCCCTTGAACACGAGCAGGGTGGGGATGGAGCGGATGCCGTACTGCTGCGGGGTGTTCTGGTTGTCGTCGATGTTGATCTTCGCCACCTTTACCTGCCCCTTGTACTGGGTGGCCAGGTCGTCGATGAGCGGGGCGATGGCGCGGCAGGGGGCGCACCACGTGGCCCAGAAGTCCACCAGCACGGGCTGCTGGGACTCGAGGACTTCCTTCTTGAACTCCCCGTCGCCGATGTTCTGCACGTCTGCGCCAGCCATGTCGTCGTCTCTCCTGTGAAGGGCCCGGTCCGGGCGGCCCGCGCCTGCAGGCTACCCGGACCTCCGGCGGGCGCTTAGTACGCACCGGCCGGGGGATTCCAGCGCTTATTCCAGTGATGCGAGCCGGTAGATGCGGTGCGCCGCCCCGCGTTGCAAGCCTGGGGCGCGCGGCCGGGGGGTGCTAAGGTGTGCTGCGTGACCAGGCTCTTCCTTCCCCAGACCCAGCTCGAGGAGTGGGTGCTCGCCGACAAGGCGGACCTCCAGGACGGCCAGCTGGTCGTCACCGGCGAGCCCACCCGGGTGCCGGTGGTGCCGGCCGTGCACTTCGTGAAGCTGGTGAGCGGCGCGGACGAGCACACCCTGCTGGCCAAGGTGAAGACCGAGCCCCAGCTCCAGGGCCTGGGGGCCGAGCAGATGGCCGACTCGGTGCTGCTCGGCGAGGCCGCCTACGAGGTGGTCCCGGGCTACGTCGCCGAGGTCGCGGGGCCTGCTGCTGCGCCGCGCAAGGACGCCTCGGAGGCGGACCTGCTGGCCGCCTTCCTGCTCAACAAGATGGGATGATGCGCCGTCCCATTTGAGTTAGTCGTTCTTCCACAGCTCCTCTCCAGCTCTCACCGAGCGCCCCCATGAGTCACACCCTCGCCTCGCTCGCCGCCCACGCCTACATCGTCGCGGCCCTGGTGTACCTCGCGTTCCTGGTGCGCCAGTCCCCGCGGCTCGCCACGGCGGGGCGCGTGCTGGTGGGGCTGGGACTCGGGCTGCACGCGGTGGGGCTGGGGGCGCTGCTGGGGGCGGAGGGCGGCGCACCGGCCGGGCTCGCCAACGGGCTGTCCATGCTGGCCTTCCTGCTGCTGGCCATCTTCCTCGGGTTGGATCTGCGCTACCGGCGCCCGGTGCTGGGCGCCTTCGTGACGCCGCTCGCGGTGATGATCATGCTGCCCGGGCTGCTGATGCGCGGCTCGGCGGCGCCCTTGCCCGCCACGCTGCGCGGGCCGCTGCTGCCGGTGCACGTGCTCATCGCGCTGCTGGGGCTCGCGGCCTTCGCGGTCGCCGCGGCCGTGGCGGTGATGTACCTGGTGATGGAGCGGCAGGTGAAGAGCAAGCACTTCGGGCTGCTCTTCGCGCGCATGCCCTCGCTCGAGTTCCTCGACCGGCTCAACCGCAGCCTCGTCATCTGGGGCTTCATCGCCCTGTCGGTGACGCTGGTGACGGGCATCTTCTTCGCGAGCGGCACGCCGGGGCTGTTCTGGACCTGGGATCTCAAGCAGGTGGTGACGCTCGGGGCCTGGGTGGTCTTCGCGCTGCTGCTCAACGCGCGCGTCTTCGCGGGCTGGCAGGGGCGGCGCGTGGCGCTGCTCACCATGGCGGGCTTCGGCCTGCTGCTGGTCTCCTTCCTCTCTTCGTATACCCCCGCGCTCTCCGCCGGCGGTCTGCACTGAGTCACCGGGGCACGGACGTCATGGAACTGCTCTGCATCGGCCTCTCCCACCGTAGCGCGCCCCTCGCGGTGCGCGAGCGGCTCGCCTTGCCGGAGCCGCGCCAGGTGGAGCTCACCCAGCGGCTCGCGCAGGCGCCCTCCGAGGCGCTGGTGGTGTCCACCTGCAACCGGGTGGAGCTGTACGTGGCGGCGCAGGACGGGGACGCGGCGCGCGAGCAGGCGCGCGCGCAGCTGAGCCTGCTCGGCGGCCCCGAGGCGCTGGACCACCTCTACGAGCACCGCGGCGAGGCGGCGCTGGTGCACCTTTTCCGCGTGGCCTCGAGCCTGGACTCGATGGTGCTGGGCGAGGCGCAGATCCTCGGCCAGGTGAAGGAGGCCTTCGAGCGGGCGCAGGGCGCAGGCGCCGTGCGCGGCGAGCTCACCCGGGTGTGCGCCGCGGCCTTCGGCTGCGCGAAGCGGGTGCGCACGGAGACGGCCATCGGCCGCTCGGCCACGAGCATGGCGAGCGCGGCGGTGGCGCTGGCAAGCAAGGTGTTCGACGGGCTGCACGGCAAGACGGTGCTGGTGGTGGGCGCGGGCGAGATGGGCGAGCACGCGGCGCGCCACCTGCGGGCCGCGGGGGCGAGCCGGCTGGTCATCACCAACCGCACCCTCGCGCGCGCCGAGGCGCTCGCGCGCGAGGTGGGCGCGGGCTGCGAGGCGCGCCCCTTCGAGGAGCTGCAGCAGCTGCTCACCGCGAGCGACGTCGTCGTCTGCTCCACCGCGAGCCCCGTGCCGATCTTCACGAAGGAGAACGTCGGCGCGGTGGGCAAGGCGCGCAAGCTGCGCCCGCTCTTCATGGTGGACCTCGCGGTGCCGCGCGACATCGCGCCGGACGTGGGCGAGCTGCCCTGGGTGACGGCCTACGACGTGGACGACATCCAGAAGTTCGTCGCGGACAACGCGGCGGCGCGCGCGGGCGAGGCGGAGAAGGCGAGCGTGCTCGTGGCCCAGGAGGTCGCGCGCTTCGTGAAGGAGCGCAGCCTTCGCGAGGGGCTGCCGGTGCTCGCGCGCCTGCGCAAGAGCGCCGAGGAGATCGCGCGCGCCGAGGTGGAGCGCACGCTGGCCGCGATGGGCGACGGGCTCACCGAGCGCCAGCGCAAGAGCATCGAGGCCATGGGCCGCGCCATCGTGAACAAGCTCTTGCACGGCCCCACCGCGAAGCTGCGCGCCGTGCACCTGGACCCGGACAGCCACCCGGATGGGCACCGGCTCGCCGGGGCCGCCGCGGAGCTGTTCGGGCTGGCGGAGGCGCAGGAGGCGGTGCGCGCCGAGGCGAGGGAAGAGGGCAGGGCGGAGGCCGCCAACAGCGACGCGAGGAGTGCCAAGGGATGAACGCCGTGAGAATCGCCACCCGCAAGAGCCCGCTGGCCCTGTGGCAGGCCCGCCACGTGGGCGCGCTGCTGCAGGCGGCCCACCCGGGGCTGGACGTGAGCCTGGTGGAGATGAGCACCGAGGGAGACCGCTTCCTCTCCGCGCCCCTGTCCGCCGTGGGCGGCAAGGGGCTGTTCGTGAAGGAGATCGAGCAGGCGCTGATCGAGAATCGCGCGGACCTCGCGGTGCACAGCCTCAAGGACATGACCTCGGTGCTGCCCGCGGGGCTGATGCTCGCCGCAGTGCCCCGGCGCGAGGACCCGCGCGATGCCTTCTGCAGCCCGGCGGGCCTGCGGCTCGAGGCGCTGCCGCACGGGGCGCGCGTGGGGACCAGCTCCCTGCGCCGCAGCTGCCTCTTGCGCTCGTGGCGGCCGGACCTGGAGATCGTCTCCCTGCGCGGCAACGTGCAGACGCGGCTCGCGCGCACGCGGGAGCTGGGGCTCGCCGGCGCGGTGCTCGCGCACGCGGGGCTCAAGCGCCTGGGCCTCGAGGCGGAGATCACCGAGGTGCTCTCCGCCGAGCGCAGCCTGCCCGCGGTGGGGCAGGGGGTGCTGGCCATCGAGTGCCGCGAGGCGGACGCGCGGGTGCGCGCGCTGCTCGCGCCCCTGGAGGACCCCGTCACCCGCACGGCCGTGAGCGCCGAGCGCGCGCTGCTCGCGCGGCTCGAGGGCGGCTGCACGGTGCCGCTCGCGGGCTACGCCACGGTGGAGGCCGGTGAGGTGCACCTGCGCGGCCTGGTGGGCCGGCCGGACGGCAGCCGCGTGGTGCGCGGCGAGCGCCGGGGCCCCGCGTCCGAGGCGGCCGCCCTGGGCGAGGCGCTGGCGGAGGAGCTGCTCGGCCGCGGCGCGGGGGAGATCCTGCGCGATTTTGGCCGCGCGCACGCGCCCTCGCGGACCTAGAGTGCGCCCCGTGCAGAGGCGACTCGAAGGCATCCGCGTCCTGGTGACGCGCCCCAAGGAGCGCGTGGAGGCGCTCTGCTTCCTGCTCGAGGACGAGGGCGCCGAGGTGATCTCGCTGCCCCTGCTCGAGCTCAAGCCCCCGGACGATCCGCGCCCGCTCGCGGCCGCGGCGGACGGCGTGCACCGCTACCGCTGGGTGGTGTTCGCGAGCCCCTCCGCGGTGGACGCCTTCGCGGAGGCGCTGCGCGAGGCGGGCACCCTGGAGCGCATCGCGCGGGTGAGCCTCGCGGCGGTGGGCCCGGCGACCGCGCGCGCGGTGGAGGGCCACGGCTGGAACGTGGCGGCGCAGCCCGAGGCGGGCACCGGCGAGGCGCTGTTCGAGTGCCTCAAGGATCGGCTGGAGGCCGGCGACGAGGTGCTCCTGCCCGCGGCCGAGCACGGCCGGCGCGAGCTGGAGGAGGCCCTGCTCGAGCACGGCGTGCGCGTGGCGCGGGTGACGGCGTACCGCGCCGAGGCAGCGGGGCTCGCCCCCGAGTCGCTCGCGCAGCTGGACGCCACCCCGCCCGAGGTGGGGTTGTTCGCGAGCCCGCGCACCGCGGAGGCCTTCGCGGAGGCGGCGGGCCGGGCGCGGATGGCGGGGATGCGCCGCGTGGCGATCGGCCCCACCACGGCGGCGGCGCTCGCGCGCCTGGAGCTGCCGGCGGCCGCCGTGGCCGAGCGCCCCACGCCCGAGGCACTGGTGGAAGCGGCAGTGCAGGCCCTGCAGCAGCCCTGAGGCCGCCCGCGCTCCAGGGGCAGGGATTGCCGCCCCGGAGCCCCGGGTTCACAGGGGCGCAAGGAAAGGGGCGCCGCCGCGCTCCTGGCGCATACTGCGCCCCTGCCCGCCCTTCCGGAGGTCTCTGCCTTGGCCCAGCCCCAGCCCACCCCTGCGCCCCTCGCGCGCTCGCGGGGTGACTTCTCCACGCTGTTCGTGCTCGAGGCGCTGGTGGGGCAGGGGCTGCTGCAGCCCGCGCAGGCGCAGGACGTGCTCTCGCGGGAGACGGCGGCGCGCGCGCGGGTGCTGAAGGCGAAGGGGGCCACGGGCAAGGAGGCGGCGCGCTACGAGGTCAGCCCGGTGGAGATCGTCGCGGCGTTCCAGGTGGCGCTGCCCGACGGGCGCGGCGTGCTGGACGAGGACCGGGTGACGGAGGCGGCGGCGCGGGCCGCAGGGATCGCCTACCGGAAGATCGACCCGCTCAAGGTGGACATGCAGCTGTCGACACGCACGGTGTCGCGCCCCTTCGCGCAGAAGCACGTGCTGCTCCCGCTCGAGCGCGGGGAGGGAGGCCGGCTGGTGGTGGCGGTGGCCAACCCCTTCGACGGGGAGCTCTTCGCGAACCTGCAGCAGCTGGCGGGCGTGCCCATCACCCCGGTGCTCTCGGCGAAGGGGGACATCCTCAAGCTCATCGCGGAGATCTACGGCTTCAAGCGCACCTTGGCGCAGGCGGCCACGGACTTCGGTGTGGCGCCGCAGATCGCGAACTTCGAGCAGCTGGTGTCGCTCAGCGGCAACCAGGAGCTCGAGGCGAGCGACCGCCCCATCGTGCAGGCGGTGGACTACCTGCTGCGCTACGCCTACGACAACCGCGCGTCCGACATCCACATCGAGCCCAAGCGCGAGGCGAGCCTGGTGCGCCTGCGCATCGACGGCGTGCTGCACCCCGCGTACACGCTGCCGCAGGGCGTGCACGCGCCGGTGGTCAGCCGCGTGAAGATGCTCGCGCGCATGGACATCTCCGAGCGGCGCAAGCCGCAGGACGGGCGCATCAAGACGGAGCGCGAGGGGCGCGAGATCGAGCTGCGCGTGAGCACGCTGCCCACCGCCTTCGGCGAGAAGGTGGTGGTGCGCATCTTCGACCCCGAGACACTGGTGCAGGACATCGCGGAGCTGGGCTTCGAGCCGGACGAGAAGGGGCTGTTCGAGTCGTGGATCGATCAGCCGCACGGGCTGGTGCTGGTGACCGGTCCCACGGGCAGCGGGAAGACCACCACGCTGTACTCGGCGCTCAAGGCGCTCGCGGGCACGGACGTGAACGTCACCACCATCGAGGATCCCATCGAGATGGTGTGGGACGCGTTCAACCAGGTGCAGGTGCAGCCCAAGGTGGGGCTCGACTTCGCGGGCGCGCTGCGCCACATCCTGCGCCAGGACCCGGACGTGATCATGGTCGGTGAGATCCGCGACGCGGAGACCGCCGAGAACGCCATCCAGGCGGCCCTCACCGGCCACCTGGTGCTCAGCACGCTGCACACCAACGACGCGCTCGGCGCGGTGAGCCGCATGCGCGACCTCGGGATCCCGCCCTTCCTGCTCGCCTCGGCGCTGCTCGGCGTGATGGCGCAGCGCCTGCTGCGCCGCGTCTGCGCGCACTGCGCCCAGGAGACGGTGCTCACCCCGGACGAGCTCACCGCGCTGCAGGCCCCGCTGCCGCTGCTCCCCGGAGGCGTGCGGCTCCTGCGCGGGGGTGGCTGCGTGCGCTGCCGCGGCACCGGCTTCTACGGCCGCACGGGCGCCTTCGAGATCGTGGGCACCGCGGGAGAGCTCAAGGAGCTCATCGCGCACGGCGCCCCGCAGCCCGAGCTGCTGCAGGCCGCGAGGAGGGCCGGCATGCGCACCCTGCGCGAGAGCGCGGTGCGCAAGCTGGCCCAGGGCACCACCTCCTTCGAGGAGGTGGTGCGGATGACCTCCGCCCACTGACGCTGCGAGCGGAGGCCGGGACGCGCGCCGTTAGAAGCGCGCCTGCAGCATGGTGTTGAAGCCCACGCCGTGGGGATCCACGAAGCTGGGCTGCGCCACGCCGGTGAGGTCGTCGCGGAAGGTCACGCGGTTGGTGTCGTAGGTGTAATAGACCTCGCCCACCGCGGCGACGCTCTCCGAGATGTCCCAGCGGAAGGTGGTCTTCGCGCTGAAGATGGGCTGCGCGTCCTCGCCCTCGGGCAGCACCGTGACCTGGTTCACGTCACGGAAGACGACGGTGCGGCCGCCAGTGAGGCCCGGGGGCGGGTTGTTGCCGCCCAGGCCCTGCGTGGTGCGCGCGCTCGCCGGCTGCTGCACGCCGAGGATGAAGCCGGGCGTGAAGTGGATGGAGGGGAAGTGGTAGTCGGCGCCGCCGGCCACGAACATCTCCGGCTTGAGCTTCGTGCCGTCCGGGAAGTCGGTGAAGGGCGGGAAGCCGGGCACCTCGAACTGGATGAACGAGATGTCGCGCGCGAGGCCGAGCAGGTGCACGCGCAGGAAGTCGTACTTCATGCTCGCCTGCAGCGCCGCGGCGCGCGCGCCCTGGGGCACGGTGGTGCCGAACTCGTCCGGGTCCGAGAGCGTCTGGGTGAGGTAGCTGGCCTCCGCGCTCACCGAGTAGCTCAGGCCGCCCGGGTACTGCACGGGGGTGAAGAAGCGCTGATACACGTCCGGGTCGTTGCGGTACAGGCGCAGGTCCACGCTGGTGCCCACGGGCACGCCCACGTGGTACACGGCCTGCGCGCTCACGCCCGCGGAGTTCACCGGCGCCTCGATGCCCAGGGTGGCGAGCGCCGGGATGAGCCCCTTCTGGAAGAAGCCGCCGTTGGCCTCCAGGCGCAGGTTCTCCGTCAGGTCCACGCCCGCGCCCGCGAGCGCCCCGTACACGGTCTCCTGCTCGCGGATGATGTCGTTCTGCACCACGCCCGTCTTGGCGCCCACGAAGGCGTACCAGCGGTCGCGCGTGAGCTGCAGCTTCGCGCCCGGCACGCCGTTGCTGAAGGCGCGGCTCGCGAAGATGCCCGAGCCGCCCCAGCTGATGCGGTAGGCGAAGCCCAGGCGCATGCGGTCCGCGTCCACCGGGAAGCCGGTGAGCGAGATGCCCTCCCGCTCGCCCCAGCCCGGCGGCGTGTAGTTGAGCCGGATGTAGCTGGAGTTGTCGCGCAGCGTGATGCCGCCGGACGGCTGCTCGAGCACGAGCACCGTGAAGGCCGCCTCGGTGGTGAGCCCCGTGAAGAAGGCCGGCATCTTCTTGTAGAGCACCAGGTTCGACAGCGTCTCGAAGCCGGAGAACTTGGTGTTGAAGTTGTCGTAGAACTGGGTGTTCTGCCGGCCCGCTCCGAAGCGCGCGCTGGGGCTGTTGGGCGAGGTCTCGCCCGCGCCCTTGAGGATGTTGTCGTCGGCGAAGACGAAGGACAGACGGGTGTCCACGAAGTCGCCGGCCCACGCGGGCGCGGAAGCGAACAGGAGCCCGGTCAGGGCCATACGGCGCAGCATGTTGTTACTCCCTCTCCTCAGACGCAGCCGCTTTTGGGGGCGGGCTGCGCCCTCCTGCGCCCTGCCCGCGAGGGCAGGGCGCCTGGTGTGACGTTCAGCGTTGTGGGGTGAAGGCTACGGACAGGCCTTGATGGACTTGGGGCAGCTGAGCCCCTTGCCCGGGTAGCAGCAGATGTCGTCCACGTCGCGCGGGGTGACCAGCCACCGGGGCCGGCCCGCCTGGATCTGCTTCAGGTGGCCCGTGATGTCGTAGGTGGCGGCGCGCAGGGCGCGGCAGTTGGCGGCCTCGGCCGTGCTGCCGCTGTCGTCGCAGTCCGGCTTGAGCTCCGGCGCCGCGTCGCGGGTGAGCACGCTGATGCGGGTGTGGGAGTTGGCGCCCACCCAGCACGCGCTGTCGGCAGCGGTGGTGCCGTCCGCGAGGAAGGACACGTAGCCGCCGCTGCTGTCCACCAGGTGCTCCAGGCGGGTGTTCGCCTCGAGCAGCGCGTCGTCCACGGTGGCCGTCACCGCGCTCTGGCCGAAGGCCACGTGCACCGGCACGTTGCACCACACGCGCAGCTGGCTGCCCGCGGGCCAGAAGGTGGTGGTGCGCGCGGGGGTGCCCGCCGTCACGGCGGTGCTCGGCAGGCGCGCCGGCACGCTGTCGTCCAGGTGGGCGGCGGCCGGGCCCGGGCCCGCCATCTCCACCACGAACTGGCCGAAGCTGTTGTAGGTGGTCTTCTCGGCGCACACCTTGCCCTCGAACTGGCCGTGGCCGCTGGTGCAGTCCGCGTTGCAGGTGCGCTCGGCGGTGTCGTTGGCGCTGAGCGCGCCGCCGGGGCACTCGCCCCACAGCCACTGCCCGTTCGCGTCCTTCGTCTGGCAGAAGAAGGGCACCTGGCCGTCGCCGTTCTTGTCGCAGCTGACCATCACCTCGGGCAGCTTCACGCCCTTGAGCTGCACCAGCGCGGACTCGAGGCTCTCGATCTTCACGTTCGCGTTGCTGTAGCCGCACAGCTCGTCGGTGACGAAGGGCGCGAACACGTTGGAGACCGCGCAGGTGCGCAGGTTCAGCTCCACCGGGGCCGGGATGTACTTCTCCCACTTGGACGGGTCCTTCTCCGTCTGGCGCACGTGGTCGCGCACGGTCCAGGCCGGGAAGGACATCTGGGTGGCGCCGGAGAACTCCGCCACCGAGCCGGAGAGCGTCCACAGCAGGTCGCCGCGGTCCAGGCCCTCGGGGTAGTTGTAGTTGTAGACGAACATCGCGCCGTAGGTGCCCGGGAAGAAGCCCGAGGGCTCGAGCATGATGCTGCTGCCCGAGCGCACCTCCGGGATGCGGCAGGAGGTGACGTCCGTCACGTAGAAGCCGGAGGGGTCCGTGCCGGTGACCACCAGGGTCATGGGCTGGCCGTCGTTGGGGTCACCCGGCAGGCAGTGGTGCAGGAGCGGCGCACCGGCCTCGGGCGCGCGGCCGATCTTGACGAACTGCCCCACGAAGGGAGAGGACTTGTTGTCGAAGCCGTCCGGCTGCTGCACCGCCGCGAGGCTGGGCTCGTCGAAGAGCACCGCGGGCGAGACGCCGCTCACGTAGGTGTGCGCGACGTTGCTCTCCGGAGGCAGCTGGCCCGCCACCTCCACGCCGCCGTCCATGTCCAGGCGCACGCCGCCGTCCACGTAGTCCACCGCGATGGGGGCGTCCTCCACCCAGATCCGCACCTCGCCGTAGACGTGCGAGACGCGCACGGTGCCGGTGGCGAGGCCCTCGGTCACCTGCGCCCAGCGGGTGGTGTTCGCGTCCGTGAGGTCACCGGGCACCACGCGGAAGGCGACCGGGCCGCTGAAGCCGGTGAAGCGCTGGCCGTCCGCGTCCAGCGCGGTGATGGCCAGCGCCACGTCCACCGAGCCGTGCGGGATGACGTAGCGGCAGCCCTCGGTGCCGCGCTTGTCCGCGGGCACCTGGGTCTGGTCGTTCCCGTACTGCGCCGCGCAGGTGACCTCCACGGGCAGCGGGGCGCGCGTGCCGTCCGCCGCCGCGGCTGCGGAGGCGGGGTACAGGCCCTTGATCTCCACGCGGAACGAGCTGACGCCGGCGGCGGCGGCGTCCGGGGTCTTGGTGTAGCAGGCGGGAGCGGCGAGCAGCAGGGCCGCCGCGGCAAAGGTCAGGCGCTTCATCTACTTCACCCTCCGGCCGATGCGGCCGTCCTCGACCACCGGGGCCACGGCCACCGAGGTCGGGTTCTGGCAGAACTGCTTGAGCTGCGGCGTGATGAAGCCGCACGCGGACTCGGTGCCCTCACCGGCGGTGAGCGCCTCCTTGCAGCTGCAGCGGCCCGTGTAGGGGCCGGCAGGCACGTCGCACTGGGCCTGCGCGTCCGCCGCGGTCGCCACGCCCTCGGCGTTGCAGCCCGTGGGGTCGAAGCCCTTCTGCAGCAGCTGCCCGCAGGTGCAGCTGCCCACCTTCTTGGACAGCGCGTCCTTGAAGGCCTTGGCGGTCTGGCACGCGCCGATGGTGGCGGTGTCCACCTCGTAGTGGCCGTTGGTGAGCACGCCGCAGTACTCGCCCGTCTTCGAGGTCGTCGCGCCGGCGAGGATCTCGTCGCAGCTGCACAGGCCCTGCATGTAGCCGATGAGCGAGTCGCGCAGGCTGATGCCGGTCTCGAAGCGCGTGGTGTTGCGCTTGAGCACGTTGAAGCCCGAGCCGCCCTTGGCGATGTAGTCGTTCACCGCGACCGCGTAGGTGGTGTGCTTGTCCAGCGCCTTGCCGTTGATGGAGATGTCGTAGGCGGGGTTCGCGTAGCAGCGGTAGCCGTTGAGGTCGCTCTCGAGGCACTGCCAGGGGTTGTGCCCCTCGCGCTCGGCGGCCGTGCCCGGGCACATGTTCGCGCCGCCCTGCTGCGGGTCACAGGGGAAGCGCAGGTCGTTGAGCTGCACCTGCACGCAGTCCATGGTGAAGCGCGCGCCGGAGATCTGCGCCTGGGCCGCGCAGCCGCGCGAGGCGGAGCGCTCGGCGACGAAGTCCAGCATCTCCTGCACCTCGGTGCCGGAGAGGTACATGCGGTTGATGGTGTTCTCGAAGGGGAACACGTTGAACATGGACTCCTGGGTGATCACGCCCGCGTAGAGGTTGTCGCGGATGCCCAGGGTGTTGGTCAGCGCCATCTCCACGTCCACGTTGCGCCGCTTGCGCATCGAGTCCGCGGTGAGGTTGCCCAGCGGCGAGTCGCCGCCCGCGTTGTTGTTGCGGCGGGTCACGTCCTTGGGCGCGTAGGCGAAGATGCTGGTGAGCTGCAGGCCGTAGTCCATGCCGAGGATGTAGGGCTGCAGCAGCTCGGTGGTGAGGCGGTCCTCCTGGTTGCCGCAGGCCGCCATGGCGCGGCGCACGTCCGCGTTGGCGAGGAACTCACCGGGGGCCCAGAAGCGCGCCACGTCCTGGTAGTACTTGCGCATGGCGTCGTCGCACCAGAGCCCGTCCACCGGCAGCACCCTGTAGTCGTGGCTCACGACCTCGGCGCCGTTGAGGTTGCCGTTGGCCGCCACCTCCTCCGCGGAGGGCACGTGCACCATCAGGTCCAGGCGGCCCACGTACTTGGCGAACGCGCCGGAGTGGCTGAGCACCACCTTGCGGCCCGAGGGGTCCGTCACCGTCTGCGGCGGGTTGAGCACCACGTGCAGGTGGCCGCCCAGCACCACGTCGATGCCCACCACGCCCGGGATGCGCACCTTCACCACGCTCTTGGGGTCGCTCTCGTCGCCGGTGCGCTCGAGCACCGTCCAGGGCTGGTTCTTGCGCTGCACGAACTCCTTGGCGCGGCTCCACTCGTAGTAGGCGGTGTAGCCCTGGATGAGATCCTGGTCCTCGGTGAGGCCCAGGTGGCTCACGATCACCACCAGGTCCACCACCGGGCGCAGCAGGTCCACGTAGGCGCGCGCGATCTCGTTCTGCTCGAGCGGGGTGGCCTGCATGCTGTTGCCGCCCTCCACCAGCGAGTTGAGCGAGCTGATGTTGGCCATGCCGATGACGGCCACCTTCAGGCCCTGCACGTTGTGGATGGTGTAGGGCTCGGTGCGGTAGGCGGTCTGGTTGCTGCCGGGCTCGCGCGGGTCCTCCCACTGGTAGTTCGCCGCGAGCAGGGGGAAGGTCGCGAAGTCGCGCGCCTTGTTGGAGAAGTTGAGGGCGCCGGCGTCGAACTCGTGGTTGCCCACGACCGCGCTGTTGAGGCCCACCTGGGAGAGGAAGCGGAACTCCGCCTCGCCCGAGTTCAGGTTGAAGATGGGCGCGCCCTGGAAGCAGTCACCGGAGTCCAGGTGCAGCACGCGGCTGCTCTTCGCGCGCTCGCGCTTGAGCAGCGCGGCGATGCGCGTGGCGCCGCCGAAGGGGCCCGCCTCGGGGATGATGCCCAGGTCCGTGTCCGTCTTCAGCGGAGCGAAGTCGTACGGGATCAGGCGCGAGTGGATGTCCGACGTGTGGAGCAGGGTCAGCCGCACGTCCTGGCCGGCAAGGTTCGTATCCTGTCCGTCCAGGACCGGCATGCACGAGGCACTGCCGAGGGCGCAAAGGAGGCCGACGAGGCCAGCGAGGGCGCGACGCATCGAGGAGATTGTCCGGGGAGTGGTGTGAACTGACAATTACAGGGCGGCGCAAGGTACGGGATTCGCTAGCGCCGTTCAAGCAACGGGCCGAGCACGCCCGCCTGGACTATGGAGCGCACCATGACTCCCACCTTTCCCCCCACGGCCTCACCCGTGTCCTCGCCCGTCGTCGAAATCGAGGTGATCGAGGACTTCTCGGCGAGCGCGCGCTGCGACGAGGGCTTCCTGCAGGTGCGCCGGCTGCGCTGCCACAACGTGCGCGCGGACGGCACGCACTCGAAGGTGTACCGGGTGGACGTGGTGGACCGGCCGCGGCTGGACGCGGTGGCGGTGCTGGTGCACCGGCGCGGCGCGGGCGGCGCGCGCGAGGTGCTCACGCGCATGAACCTGCGCCCCGCGGCCTACTTCCGGCGCGACAAGACGCCGGCCGTCGCGGACCCCGCGCCCTACCTGCGGGTGGAGGAGATCGTGGCCGGGCTGCTCGAGCCCGAGGACCGGGGCGAGGCCGGGGTGCGCGCGCGCGCCGCGGCGGAGGTGTGGGAGGAGGGGGGCTACCGCGTCGCGCCCGAGGCGGTGCAGCTGCTGGGCGCACCCTTCTTCGTCGCCCCGGGCATCCTCTCGGAGAAGATCTTCCTCGCGGCCGTGGACGTGACGGGGCTCGAGGGCGCGCCTCCGCCCGGGGACGGCTCGCCGCTGGAGGAGGGCGGGGAGCTGCGCTGGCGGCCCCTGCCGGAGCTGCTCGCCGCGTGCCGCGCGGGCGAGGTGCCGGACGCGAAGACGGAGCTCGCCCTCACCCGGCTGGTCGCGCTCGAGGGGGCCGCGGCCCGCGCGCCGTAGGGGCGGGCGGGCGGCCGGGACCCCTGCGTTGACGGGCCGGGGGGCGGTAGGAAAGAGTGCCGGCCCCCATGCACGGCGCCTCGTCCTCGTCCTCTCCTGCTCCCCAGCACACGCGCGCCTTCCGCATGCGCCGCGGCCAGAACTGGTTCACGCTCGGGTGCACCTACGCGGCCATGTACATGGGCCGCTACAACTTCTCCTTCGCCAACGCGCGCCTGAGCGAGACCTACGGCTGGAGCAAGACGCAGGTCGGCACCATCA
Organism: Aggregicoccus sp. 17bor-14; assembly: GCF_009659535.1. Lineage (NCBI taxonomy): Bacteria > Pseudomonadati > Myxococcota > Myxococcia > Myxococcales > Myxococcaceae > Aggregicoccus > Aggregicoccus sp. 17bor-14. The sequence continues at coordinate 782,130 of NZ_VJZZ01000001.1, read as the reverse complement.
TCAGCGTGGCGACGTTGATCTACGGCTTCTCGGCCCTCTTCAACGGCCCGGTGGCGGACCGCATCGGCGGCCGGCGCGCGATGCTGCTCGGGGCGAGCGGCGCGGTGGTGTTCAACATCGCGTTCGGCCTGGGCGCCTACCTCGGCTTCCTGGGCACGGGGCCCCTGCTGCTCGGCTACCTGGCCACGGCCTGGGGCCTGAACATGTACTTCCAGTCGTACTCGGCGCTCGCCCTCATCAAGGTGAACGCGGGCTGGTTCCACGTGGCCGAGCGCGGCGTGTTCAGCGCCATCTTCGGCTCCATGATCCAGAGCGGCCGCGCGCTCGTGTACTTCATCGGGCCGTTGCTGGTGCTCGCGCTGCCCTGGCAGTGGGTGTTCTTCGTGCCCGCCGCGATCATGGCGCTGCTCGCCGGCGCCACCTTCCTCTTCGTGCGCGACGCGCCGGACGAGGCGGGGCTGCCCCCGCTGGACACGGCGGACGCCTCGAGCGGCTACACCGGCAAGGTGGACCTCAAGTACGTGGCGCGCGTGGTCTTCACCAACCCGGTGACGCTCACCATCGCCGCGGCCGAGTTCTGCACCGGCGTGGTGCGCCACGGCTTCGAGCAGTGGTTCCCGCGCTACATGACGGAGGCGCAGCACCTGAAGCTGGACAGCGCCATCTTCAAGAACGGGGCGACCGGCGTGGTGCTCGCCGGCATCCTGGGCGCCTTCGCCGCGGGCTTCCTCTCGGACAAGCTGTTCAAGGCGCGCCGGCCCCCGGTGGCCTTCCTCGGCTACGTGCTCCAGGTGCTCTGCCTCGCCGTCGTCTGGCGCGCCCCCAGCCTCACGCTCGTCATCTGCGCCTTCGTGCTCAACTCGTTCGCGATCAGCATCGTGCACTCCATGCTCTCGGGGACCGCGTCCATGGACTTCGGCGGCAAGAAGGCCGCCGCCACCGCGGCCGGCATGTTCGATGGCATGCAGTACGTGGGCGGCGCGGTGGTGGGCAGCGGCATGGGCGCGCTGCTGGATGCGTTCGGCTGGGGCGTGTGGGGCCCGAGCATGATCGGCTTCTCCGTGCTCGGCGGCGTGCTGATGCTCACCCTGTGGAACGCGCGGCCCCGCTCGCACCAGGCGCCGTCTTCGGCCGGGGGGGCTGCGGCGGTGTCCCTGCCCACCCCGGGCGCGAGTCCCCGCGGCACCGGCACGGACGGGTAGGGCGCTCCCTGGTCCCACGGACCGGATGCGCGTCACGCACGCGTGACATAAGCTCACGCTCGTGACGCAGTCCTCCTCCATTCCGCGGCTCTCCAACCGGCTCGACATCCACGACCGCAAGCAGCTGGAGCTCAAGCTCGAGTACGAGCCCAGCTGCGCCGAGGGCACGGCGCGCTACCTGGTGGAGGCCTTCCTCTTCCTCCCCGCGAGCCTCAACGTGGACGAGGAGACCTACCCGCGCGCGGACTTCTACGCGGGCATCCACAACTACGTACGCTTCAAGACCCCGGTGATGTCGCTGCAGGAGCTCTTGAGCGAGCCGCAGAGCCCGCTGCTGCACCTGGAGGCGAGCCTCGCGCCGGGCGTGGGGACGGCGCGCGGCGAGCCCGAGCTCGTCTACCACGCGAAGCTGCTCTCCTGCGTGGTGCGCGGCGCGCTGCGCCGCTTCGCGCAGGGCGTGGAGCAGGGGTGCGCGGCCAACGCCGTGCCGGACGCGAGCGCGCTGGAGGCGCGGGTGGAGGGCGCGCGCACCGCCATGGCGCAGGTGCTCGAGCGCTACCGCACCTGGGCGCGGCTCGCCCAGACGCCCGTGCTGCAGGAGAAGACGCGCGCCTCCCTGCGGCTCGTGGACGAGTACCTCAGCCTCTCGGTGGAGCAGTGCTTCCGGCGCGCGGTGGCGGACATGGAGGGGCTGCCGCGCTCGGGCGGCTACCTCGCCGCGCGCAAGGGGCTGATGGCGGACGTGCTCCAGGAGGAGGCGTACCGCAAGCAGCACGGGCTCAAGAGCGTGCTGGTGCCGGGCGGGGACAACGAGGAGTACATGCACCGCCTCGGGTTCCTGAAGAAGTTCTGCATGAACATCCTCTTCCTCTCGGCGCGAAGGAAGCAGAAGCGCCAGGGCGTGGAGGAGGTGCTCTTCGCCTTCGCGGCGGGGCTCGCCATGACCTTCGCCACCGCGGTGGCGTTCTGGGCCCAGGCGCGCTTCAGCCAGGTGAGCCTCAACTTCTTCCTCATCGTGGTCGTGGGCTACATGATGAAGGACCGCATCAAGGAGGGGCTGCGGCGCATCTTCAGCCAGGCCGCGCGCACGCACCTCTACGATCGCACGATGCAGATCGTGGACCCGGTGACCCAGCGCCACCTGGGCACCTGCGAGGAGCGCGTGGACTACGGGCGCGCGGCGCGCGTGCCCGCGGACGTGCAGGCGCTGCGCCGGCGCGACGACTTCGCCACCGTGTCCCAGGGCGAGCTCACCGAGACCGTCATCCGCTACGCGAAGAAGATCGTCCTGCAGGCGGAGCTCTTGCCCCGCACGCTGCACGGGCGCGCGGGCGTCACGGACATCATCCGCCTGAGCGTGGAGCGCTTCCTGCGCGACATGGACGAGCCCGAGTACGCGCTCGAGTACGTGGACATGGAGGACTTCAGCGTGGGCCACGTGCGCGGCGCCAAGCGCTACCAGGTGGACCTGGTGCTGCGCTGCACCGTGAGCGGCCCGCGCGAGTCGGGCACCCCGCGCGTGAGCCTCTCGCTGGTGCGCCTGGTGCTGGACCGCAACGGCATCGCCCGCCTGCAGCGGCTCACCCCCGAGCCACCCGCACAGGGGGAGCCACAGCGCTCGGCTGCCTGAGCGCTGCATGCGGGCCGGAACAGGGTAGGGTGGCGCCCGCCATGGCCTCCCCCGCGAACGAGAACCCGCACCAGAACCACGCGCACCGCGTCCAGCCGGGCTGGCAGCGCTCGCTCGAGCAGATCCTCGAGCGCGCTCGCAGCCTGGGCGCGCGCGCCGTGCTCGCCTTCGACCTGGACTCCACCCTCTTCGACAACCTGCCGCGCCAGGCGCGCATCCTGCGCGAGTTCGGCCAGCACGCGCGCGTCCCTCCGCTCGCGGCCTGCGGCACGCACCACTGGACGAGCGGCTGGGACATGCGCTCGGCCATGCGCAACTGCGGCCTCGGGGAGGCCGAGCTCGAGCAGCACTACGAGGCCGCGAAGCGCTTCTGGCAGGAGCGCTTCTTCACCAGCGAGTACTGCGCGGACGACGAGCCCATCCCGGGCGCGAGCGCCTTCACCCACGCCGTCGTCGCCACCGGCGCCCAGCTCGCGTACGTGACCGGCCGCCACGAGGAGATGCGCGAGGGCACCGTGGCCGCCATGCGCCGCGCCGGGATGGCGCTGCCGGACGGCGGCCGCGTGAGCCTCATCATGAAGCCCACGCTCGCCGAGGACGACGACGCCTTCAAGCGCGAGGCGCACGCCCAGCTGCGGCGCCTGGGCGAGCTCGTGGCCGCCTTCGACAACGAGCCCACCCACGCGAACGACTACCGGCGCACCTTCCCCGGGGCCACCGTGGTGCACCTCGCCACGGACCACTCGGGCCGCCCCGTCCCCCTGCTGGACGGCATCGTCTCCGTGCCCCACTTCTCGCTCGCTCGCTGAGCCAACGCGCGAGCGCTTGCGTGACGCAGCGCGCTGTGCGCGCGCAGTGTCCAAAGCGCTTTGCAGTGCCCGCGCTGCACGTTATGAGGCGCACGGCGTGTGCCGCCCCGAAGCGTGCGCTTGTGACGGCGTGTACGGGCGGCCCCCTCACGGATGACGGAGGCTTCGCGGTGGCGAGCGCGTATTCGAAGGACCTGCTGTTGACGATGTACCGGAAGATGTTCCTCATCCGCCGCTTCGAGGAGCGGGCGGGCCAGCAGTACGGCCTGGGGAAGATCGCCGGCTTCTGCCACCTGTACATCGGCCAGGAGGCCGTGGCGGTGGGCACGAACGAGGCGATCCGCCCGGACGACTACATGCTCTCGGCCTACCGCGACCACGGCCAGCCGCTCGCGCGCGGCTCGGACGCCGGCATGGTGATGGCCGAGCTGTTCGGCCGCACCGGCGGCTACAGCAAGGGCAAGGGCGGCTCGATGCACATCTTCGACATCGAGCACCACTTCTACGGCGGCTACGGCATCGTGGGCGGGCAGATCCCGCTCGCCGCCGGCATGGCCTTCGCCAGCCGCTACCGCAACGAGGACCGGGTCACCGTCTGCTTCTTCGGCGACGCGGCGGCCAACCAGGGCGCGCTGCACGAGACCTTCAACATGGCCGCGAAGTGGAAGCTCCCGGTCATCTACATCTGCGAGAACAACCGCTACGGCATGGGCACCGCCGTGGGGCGCACGGCCTCCGTGCCGGAGATCTACAAGCGGGCGAGCGCCTACAACATGCGCGGCGAGCCGGTGGACGGCATGGACGCGCTCGCCATGTACGAGACGGTGAAGGACTGCGCCGACTACTGCCGCGCGGGCAAGGGCCCCGTGCTGCTCGAGGCCAACACCTACCGCTTCCGCGGCCACTCCATGGCGGACCCCGCCACCTACCGCTCCAAGAGCGAGGTGGAGGAGGAGCGCAAGAACGACCCCATCCCCAAGCTGCGCGCCTTCGCCCTCAAGAAGAAGCTCGCGGCGGACGCGGACTTCGAGGCCATCGAGGAGGAGGTCAAGGCCCAGGTGGATGCGGCGGTGAAGTTCGCCGACGAGAGCCCCGAGCCGGACCTCGAGGAGCTGTGGCGCGACACCATCGTGGAGGAGGGCGAGGAGGACGTGCGCCCCCGCCAGCGCGTGCTCGGCCACAACGTGACGAACTGGCCCTCCTACCCCTCGGGGCAGGAGCTCAAGGTGACCTGGGACCTCGAGCCGCGCGAGCAGGCCGAGAAGGAAGACAAGAAGGCCGGCCTCGTCCGCTAGCGCTTCCCTGTCCTCCCCCTTCACTTCCCCTTTCTTTCGAACTTCGAGCTGGAGCCAACGATGGCTGAGTTGATGTACCGCGAGGCGCTGAACCAGGCGCTCGACGAGGAGATGAAGCGCGACGCCAACGTCTTCCTCATCGGTGAGGAGGTCGGCCGCTACAACGGCGCGTTCAAGGTGTCCCAGGGTCTGCTGGACCGCTACGGCAGCGCGCGCGTCATCGACGCGCCGATCAGCGAGCTGGGCTTCGCCGGCATGAGCGTGGGCGCCGCGATGGTGGGCCTGCGCCCGGTGGTGGAGATGATGACCTGGAACTTCGCCATCCTGGCGATGGACCAGATCGTGAACAACGCGGCGAAGCTGCGGCACATGTCCGGCGGCCAGCTGCGCTGCCCCATCGTGTTCCGCGGCCCGGGCGGCGCGGGCGGCCGGCTCAGCAGCCAGCACAGCCAGGCGCTCGAGGCCAACTACGCGCACTTCCCCGGCCTCAAGGTCATTGCCCCGGCGACCCCCGCGGACGCCAAGGGCATGCTCAAGAGCGCCATCCGGGACGAGAACCCCATCATCATGTTCGAGGGCGAGCGCCTCTACGCCATCAAGGGCGAGGTGCCCGAGGGCGAGCACGTGGTGCCGCTGGGCAAGGCGGACGTGAAGCGCGAGGGCAAGGACGTCACGCTCATCACGTGGAGCCGCATGTACTACTTCTGCGAGCAGGCCGCGCAGGAGCTGGAGAAGGAGGGGATCTCCGTGGAGATCCTCGACCTGCGCACCCTGCGCCCCCTGGACGAGGAGGCCATCCTCGCCAGCGTGCGCAAGACCAACCGCGCGGTCATCTGCGAGGAGGGCTGGGCGCTCGCGGGCGTCGGCGCTTCCGTGGTGGACATCATCCAGTCGAAGGCCTTCGACGACCTGGATGCCCCCGTGCTGCGCGTCACCGGCCTGGACGTGAACATGTCCTACGCCGCGAACCTCGAGAACGCGATCCAGCCGGACGCGCCGAAGATCATCGCGGCCGTCAAGCAGGTCCTCTACCGCCAGGGAGCCTGAGCCACATGGCCACGCCCATCCAGATGCCGGCCCTCTCTCCGACGATGAAGGAGGGCAAGATCGTCAAGTGGCTCAAGAAGGAGGGCGACAAGGTCTCCTCCGGTGAGGCCATCGCCGAGGTGGAGACCGACAAGTCGAACCTCGAGGTGGAGGCCTACGACGACGGCGTGCTCATCCAGATCGTCGTCCCCGAGGGCGAGATGGCCACCGTGGGCGCGCCCATCGCGTTCCTCGGCGCCAAGGGCGAGAAGGTGGCCGCAGGTGCCGCCGCCGCGAAGCCCGCCGCTGCGTCCGCGCCCGCACCGCAGGCCGCCGCTCCCGCCCCCCAGGCCGCCGCGCCGGCCGCGAGCAGCAGCAGCGCCGGCGAGGGCATCCCCGTGCAGATGCCCGCGCTCTCCCCCACGATGAAGGAGGGGAAGATCGTCAAGTGGCTCAAGAAGGAGGGGGACAAGGTCTCCTCCGGCGAGGCCATTGCCGAGGTAGAGACGGACAAGTCCAACCTCGAGGTGGAGTCCTACGAGGACGGCACCCTCGCGAAGATCGTCATCGGCGAGGGTGAGATGGCCCCGGTGGGCGCGCCCATCGCGTACATTGCCGGCAAGGGCGCGAAGGCCGCGGCGAAGCCTGCCGCCGCGCCGGCTCCGGCCCCGGCGGCCAAGCCGGCTGCGGCGCCGGCTCCGGCCGCTGGCAACGTGGTGGCGATGCGGCGCGAGGAGCCCGCGGCGGCCGCCAGCGGCTCTCGCCGCGTGCGCGCGAGCCCGCTGGCCAAGCGCATCGCGCGCGAGCGCGGCCTGGACCTGAGCGCCCTGCAGGGCTCGGGGCCCAACGGCCGCGTGGTGAAGCGCGACGTGGAGACGGCGGTTCCCGGCAAGGCCGCGGCCGCTCCGGCGGCGAAGGGTGCGGCCCCCGCGGCGGCGCGCACTGCGGTCGCCGGCGTGCGCGCCGAGCCTCGCGCGGTGCCGCTGTCCACGATGCGCAAGGTCATCTCCCAGCGCATGGGCGAGGTGAAGCCGGGCGTGCCCCACTTCTACCTCAGCGTGGACGTGGAGATGGACGCGGCGCTGAAGATCCGCGAGGAGGCCAAGGCGCTCGAGTCCAAGGTCAGCGTCAACGACATCCTGGTGAAGGCGGCCGCCATCGCGCTGCGCCGCAGCCCCAAGATGAACGTGTCCCTGCAGGGTGACAGCATCCTGCACTTCGACACCGTGGACATCGGCATCGCGGTGGCGATCGAGGACGGCCTCATCACCCCGGTCATCCGGGACGCGGACCTCAAGGGCCTCTCGGCCATCTCGGGCGAGGCGCGCGACCTCGCCGAGCGCGCCCGCAAGCGCGCGCTCAAGCCGGCCGAGTACACGGGCGGCTCGCTCACGGTGAGCAACCTGGGCATGTACGGCATCGATGCCTTCATCGCCGTGATCAACCCGCCGCAGGCCGCGATCCTCGCGGTGGGCTCGGTGGCCGAGAAGGCGGTGGTGCGCGACGGGCAGCTCGCGGTGCGCAAGATGATGACCGTGACGCTCTCGGGCGATCACCGCGTCATCGACGGCGCCATCGGGGCCGAGTACCTGCGCGAGCTGAAGAACCTGCTCGAGCACCCCATGCGCCTGCTGTTCTAGGCGCGGGCGCTGCCCCGGCAATGCTTCACAGGCCCAGGAGCCCTCCGCGGCTCCTGGGCCTTTTCATGTCGCTAGCGGCGCGTGTGCATCTCGCGCTCGAGCTCGCGCTGGGCCTCGGTGCTGTCCGAGCCGCCTCCCGCGCCACTCTCTGCGTTGCGCTCGGTCTCGGGCTCGCCCTCGTGCTCCTCCGAGCGGCCCTTGATGCCGGGCCACGGATCCGGCCGGGTGGCCTGCACGTGCTCGATGTCCTCCGAGTAGCCCTTGTCCTGCTCCTTCTTCGCCATGGTCTCTCTCCCGCGCTCCCCCGGCGCCGTGCAGGCTCCCCTGCAGGCTCGATGGAGGGTGTGTGGGGCAAGGGTGGGGCGTGCGGCGCGCAGGAGCCACCCGCGGCCAGGGAGGGGCGCGCTCGCCCTCCTGCTCGCCAGGCACCAAAGATTGGTTCCTCCCGGGGCGCGTCTGCTGCTTAACTTCGCCCGTACATGAGCCCCGAACCGGAACGGCCTCGAGAAGCGCTGCAGCCCTCCCGTACCTCTGACGCGACACCTGCCGAGGCGCTGGACCTCGATGTCCCCGCCGCCCTCGCGGGGGCGGTGTTCCCCCTCTCCAGGGCGCAGCTGGTCCGCGTGGCGCGCGAGAACGAGGCGCCCGGCCGTCTGCTGACCCTGCTGAGCGGACTGACGCATGCCCGCTTCGACTCGCTCGAGGCGGTGGCCCAGGGCCTCGCGCACGCCTCCCAGGACGCGCACCCGCGCTAGCCCCGGCCTCCCGCTTGCGCGCCAGGCGCTCAGCGCGCAGCAGGCGCTGAAGTAGAGGCCACCGCTGCGCTGGCACCGGCCGTCGCGCCGTGCGGCACGGCGAGCGTGCCTTTCCAGCCCGCCGCGCTGAGGCCGCGGGCGAAGGCCGAGAAGTCCGCCATCACGCCGAGCCGGTACACGCGCGCGGCGCGCGGGGCAGGGCGCTCGGCCGAGGCGCCGCTGCCCACGGTGACGCCCACGCTCTCGCCGGTGGCCGGCACCTCGAGGCCCTCCACGTGCTGCTCGATGTTGCCGAGCCGTCCGCCCGGCACGCGCAGCACCATGCGCTCGGGGCAGGACCCCTTGAGGCACTCGCGCACGCGCACCTCCACCTCGCTCTGCAGCAGCCGCGCGCCGGGAGCAGGCGTCAGCGTGCGCACCGCCACCACCTCCGTGGTCGCGACCACCGAGGCCTCGCTCACCGCGGCCTGCTGGCGCACCTCGCTCGCCTGCGCGCCGGCTGCAGCGAGCAGCAGCGCGGTGGCGCAGAGCGCGGAGGCCGCCACCGGCCGCCCGCCGCGGCGGCGCAGCAGCAGGGGCAGGAGCAGCAGCGCGAGGCCGAGCGCCGCGCCGCTGCCGCTCGCGCTGCAGCCCGCGGGGGGCTCCTCGGCGCTGGCGCCGCCATAGAGCACCGCGAGCCCGGCCTGGTCGTCCTCGTGCAGCGCGCGCTTGCGGGTCTCGCCGCGGCGCGCCGAGGGGTACATCACCGCGTCCGGCAGCGCGCCGTTGTGCGCGAGGCCGAAGGCGTGGCCCAGCTCGTGGGTGAGGGTGTTCTGCACGTCGTCGTAGAGGCCGCCCTCGGTGGCGTCGCTCGCGAGCACCGCGAAGCGGCGGCTGGACACGTTGAAGGCGATGTCCGCGTCCAGGATGCGGTGGGTGCGCGTGTCCAGGGTCACCACCGTCACCGCGAGGCTGTCCGGATCGTAGGGCCAGTCCTCCAGCGCCACGATCTCGCTCTGGTTGTGCGCGCCCTCGGCGGTGTCGTAGCCCACCGCGTCCGGGGTGCCCTCGACCACCGTCACCGGCAGCGAGCCCAGGGCGCGCTGCACCGTGCCCACGGCCGCGTCCGCAGCGCCGATGGCCCCCGGCGCCCCCAGGTGCTCCGCCAGCTTCGCGTCCACCACCAGCTGCACCGCGCCCTCCCAGCGCACCGGGTTGCCGCTCGAGTCGCGCTTGAGCTCGTACGCGTGCGCGCCCGCCGGGGCGAGCAGCGTGAGCGCCGCCAGCACGAGGACCGCGAGGCCCCGGCACAGCAGGTGGGCAAGGCAAGCAGCAGACGGGAAGCGAGGTTCGGTCACCACGCCCACCAGCAAGGCAAGCGTCGTGCCCGCGGTGGAATGTTGTGATTTCAGTGCGATGCGGGGGCTTGCGCGCGGGCCTTGCCGGACTGGGCAGTCAGGATCACCCCGGGGGTGGGAAAAAAATGCGCCAGCGAGAGAAATCCGCTGGGATAGCGTGTCGCACCCCCTGCCCCCCGAGGGCTTCAGGGGTGCGGACCCATGACCGGACCCTTCACCCACTCCGTCCTGTACGTCGACGACGACGCGCTCAACCTGCGCGTCTTCGAGGCCAACTTCGGGCGCCGCCTGCCCATCATCCTGTGCGCCTCGCCCGCCGAGGCCCTGGGGGTGCTGGAGCAGCGGCGCGCGCAGATCGGCGTGGTGCTCAGCGATCAGCGCATGCCCGGGATGACCGGGGTGGAGCTGCTCGAGCGCGCGCGCAGCCTCGCGCCCGAGGCCCGGCGCATGCTGGTGACGGCGTACGCGGACATGCAGGCGGTGATCGACGCGGTGAACCGCGGCCAGGTGACCCGCTACTTCGTGAAGCCGTGGGACCGCGCGGACCTGCTCTCGGCGCTCGAGGAGGGCCTGCGCATGGCCACGCTGGAGCAGCGCGTGCGCGAGGTGGAGGGGCGCATGCTGCAGGCGGAGCGGCTCGCCACGCTGGGCCAGGTGACGGCCGGCATCGCGCACGAGCTGGGAGCGCCCGTCTCGTACATGTCCCAGAACGTGGCGAGCCTGCGGCGCGACCTGGGCACGCTGCTCGCGCACGTGGGGCCCTCGCTCCAGAAGGACCCGGCCCTGCGCGACATCGCCTCGGACCTGCCGGACCTGCTCCGGGACCTGGAGCAGGGCACCCAGCACCTGCGCCGCGTGGCGGACAGCCTCAAGGCCCAGGCGCGCGGCGAGGACGCGGAGCAGAGCTCCGAGGTGTCCGAGGTGTCCGACTTCGTCGCCCGGCTCGCCCGCCCCCAGCTGCGCGAGCGCGCCCGGCTCAGCACGCAGGGCGACCCCGTGCACGTGCGCTGCGGCCCGGTGCGCCTCACCCAGATCCTCCTCAACCTGGTGGTCAACGCCGCCCAGGCCATGGAGGGCACGGGGCGCGCGGGGCGCATCGAGCTGCGCTGGCTCGCGCGCGAGCAGGACGTGCAGCTGACCGTGGTGGACAACGGCTGCGGCATCCCGGTGGACCTGCAGGAGAAGGTGTTCCAGCCGCTGTTCACCACCAAGCCGGTGGGGGTGGGCACGGGGCTGGGCCTCGCCATCTGCCGCGACCTCGTGGGCCAGCTGGGCGGCGCGCTCACCCTGCAGTCCGTGCCGGGCGAGGGCACCCGCGTGGACGTCACCCTCCCGCGCGCGCCGGCTCCCTGAGCCACCTGTACGTCTGAAGTGCTCCTGTAATCCCAAGCGTTTAGCGGTGGGCGCCCGGGGGAGGCGGAGGCGGAGGGGGAGGGCGGGTGCGCTAGGCTCTCGCCCTCATGGACCTTCCCTTCGACGTGGACATCCCGCTCGGGGACCTGGACGACGTGCGCGAGCTCGCGCGCGCGCCCGGGGGGCCCGGCCTGCGCACGGACGGACCGCCCGAGCGCCCGGGGCTGCCCCCGCTGCCGAACCGCGCGCCACGGCACGCGCGCCCGAGCCTGCCGGAGGACGGCGTGGACGTGGAGCTGGACACGCCGGTGCCGCCGCCGCTGGGCCCGGCGTCCCAGGCCACCGAGCCTCCCGGGGGCCAGCTCGGCACGCTCGCCGGCCGGGTGCTGGTGGTGGACGACGAGGCGGTGGTGCGCGACGTGGTGGCGCGCATCCTCACGCGCGAGCCGGACCTCGCCGTCACCGCGGTGGAGGACGCGGAGGCGGCGCTCGCGCTGCTGCGCACCCACCGCTTCGACGTCCTCGTCACCGACAAGAACCTGCCGGGCATGGGCGGCACCGAGCTCATCGCCGAGGCGCGCAGCCTGCAGCCCAGCCTCGAGGCGCTGATGATCACCGCCTACGCGAGCGCCGAGTCCATCGTGGCGGCGTACGCGGCCGGCGCGAGCGACTACCTGCTCAAGCCCTTCGAGGACCTGCGGCTGGTGCGCGCGAAGGTGCGCGCGGCGCTCGAGCGGCGCGCGGGCCGCGTGCAGGGACGCCAGCGCGCGCGCACCGTGGCCCAGGCGGCCGCGGCGCTGCTCAAGCAGGGCCGCCAGGCGCCCCCCGAGGCGCGCGAGGCCCTGGAGCTGCAGCTCAACGCCTACGAGGATCTGATCCGCGCCGGCGCCACCGGCCGGGTGGCCGTCATCGGGAGCCCGCTCGCGGCGAGCCTGCTGAGCAAGGCCGGGCTGGATGCGCACCTGATGACTGCGCACGACGTGCGCCTCGCCACCGCGGACGTGGTGGTGCTCTACACGGGGGAGCCGCGCTGGCAGGAGCTGGCCGCGCGCCTGCGTGCGCTCGCCGCCCCGGACGTGCTCCTGCTCGCGGCCCCCGAGGCGGACCTGGCCGAGCTGCTCGAGGCCATCAGCCTGCGCCTGGACCTGGTGGGCTTCGGAACGGGCAGCGCGGGGAGCCTCCCGGACAAGGTGCGCACCCTGCTGATGCGCCGTGCGGTGGAGCGCGCCCAGGCGCTGCTCGCCGGGGCGCTCGCGCGCTTCCACGCCCGGCTGCACGGCCCGCTGCCCAGGCGCTGAAAAGAGAAACGCCCGCTCTCCAGGAGGAGAGCGGGCGCTTCGGTGTGACCCTGCCGGGATTCGAACCCGAGTTTGAGCCGTGAGAGGGCTCCGTCCTAACCACTAGACGACAGGGCCGGCTGCAACCCTTGCTGCGTGCTGCCACTGCGTGCTTCGTGCGGCGCTTACTACCTTTTTGCTTCCTCGTCCGTCAACCGAAGAAGTGAGCTGGGGAACTAGGATTCGAACCTAGATAAGCAGAGTCAGAGTCTGCTGTCCTGCCGTTAGACGATTCCCCAAAGACTGCGACTTCGACTGCGCCTTCTACAGCAACTGCCCTGCGACTCGCATCACTTTTTCGCCGGTTTCGGGGCGGGCCGCTTGGGCTTCGCCGTGGACTCCAGCGGGACGATGTAGATGCGGACTTCGTCGTTGGCTTCGTAAATGTTCAGGCCTTCGAAGTTCTTCCCCGAAGGGTTGGAGATGTGGACCGCCTTCACGCCCGGCTGGTTCACGATCGACTTCCGGGGGTAGCTGCCCGCCGAGTACACCGCGCGGTAGTACTTCAGCGTGTCCTCGAAGTCGCCCGGTGCCCGGTACCGGTTCTCCCCGACCTTCTGCGCGCCGTCCGGAATCTGCGCCCCGCCCACCACGTCCGCGCGCGCTGCCACCGCCACCAGTCCTGCCACCGCCGCCGCGAACGGGCGCGCCTTATAGAGAGCGCGCTGGAGCCTGTCAAGACGCTGGGTCATGGGTCGCGAAGATAGGGAAGGCGGAGCGGGGCGTCCAGCGCCCCGTCGCGCCGCTGTCCGCTTTAGCCTCGTGCGAGCGCGGCGTCGATGCGCGCGAGCGCCTCGTCGCGCCCCAGCAGCTCCAGGGTCTCTCCGATGCCCGGGCTGGTGGTGTTGCCCGTCACCGCCACGCGCACCGGCTGGGCGACCTTGCCCATGCCCACGCCCGCCCGCTCGCTCACCGCCTTGATGACGGCATCGAGCGCCGGGACGCTCCAGTCTGCCGTCGTCAGCTGCTCGCGCACCTGGGCGAGCAGCGCGCGCGAGTCGGGCCCCAGGTGCTTCGCCGCCGCCTTCTCGTCCAGCGTGACGCCGGGCACGAGGTAGGGCGCCGCCATCGCCGCCATCTCCTCAAGCGTGTGCACGCGCTCGCGGAAGGAGAGCACGATGCGCTGCAGGCGCGCCGGCGAAGGAACCGCGAGGCCGCGCGCCTGGAGGAAGGGCAGCAGGCGCTCGCCCACGCGCTCGGGAGACAGCAGCTTGAAGTACTGCTGGTTGAGCCACAGCAGCTTCTCCGGGTTCCACACGCCGGAGGTGGTGCCCACGTGGTCGAAGCCGAACCACTCGATCATCTGCGGCAGCGGGATGACCTCGTCGTTGCCGTGGCCCCAGCCCAGGCGCACCACGAAGTTGAGCAGCGCCTCCGGCAGCACGCCCGTCTTGGCGTGCAGCATCACGTCCGCCTCGGGGTGGCGGCGCTTGCTGAGCTTCTCGCGGTCCGGGCCGAGGATGAGCGGGAAGTGGGCGAACTGCGGGGGCTGCCAGCCCAGCGCGCCGTAGAGCATCAGCTGGGGGAAGGTGGAGTTGATGTGCTCCTGGCCACGGCCCACCAGGGTGATCTCCATCAGGTGATCGTCGATGACGCAGCCGTAGTTGTAGAGCGGGATGCCGTCCGCGCGCAGCATCACCCAGTCGTCCAGGTCCGAGTGCTCCTTGGTGATGGTGCCGATGACCTGGTCGGTGAAGGACACGCTGCCGCCGTCCAGCGGCATCTTGAAGCGCACCACGCTGGTGCGCCCCTCGGGCACGTCCTTGCGCTCGCGGCAGGTGCCCTCGTACTTGTACGTGCGCTTCTCGCGCTCGGCCACCGCGCGCCGCTCCTCCAGCTCCTCGCGGGTGCAGTAGCAGCGGTAGGCCTTGCCCTCGGCGATGAGCTGGTCCGCGTACTTCTTGTAGAGGTCCAGCCGCTGCGTCTGGAAGTAGGGGCCGTGGTCGCCGCCGCGCTCGGGGCCCTCGTCCCAGTCGATGCCCAGCCACTTGAGCCCGTCCAGGATCGCCTTCACGGACTCGGGCGTGGAGCGCTCGAGGTCCGTGTCCTCCATGCGCAGCAGGAAGGTGCCGCCCTGCTGGCGCGCGTACAGGTAGTTGAAGAGGGCCGTGCGGGCGCCACCGATGTGCAGGTAGCCCGTGGGCGAGGGGGCGAACCGGACGCGAGGCTTGGACGGGCTGGGAGAGGTGGCCATGGCGGGGGCGCGGATTAACAGAGGGGTGGGGGGTGGTCAACGCGACCCGCACGCAAGCGGGGCACCCCGTCCGCGGGTTTGGGATAACCTCGCGCCTCCGAGACCTGCCATGACACGCTCCCTGCTCCGACCTCCGCTCGCGGCCCTCGCCCTCCTCCTCGCCCTGCCTGCGGGCGCCACCAGCCTGCTGCGCGCAGACGTGCCGGAGCTCACCGCCGCGTCCGACGCGGTCGTGCGCGGCACCGTGCGCCGCGTGCAGAGCCGCTGGTCCGGGGACGGGCAGCGCATCGTCACCGACGTGGAGATCGAGGTCGCCGAGGCGCTCAAGGGAGACCCGGGCCACACCGTGCTCGTCACCCAGCCGGGTGGAAGGGTGGGGGACGTGGGCCAGAAGGTGAGCGGGCTCGCCGCCTTCGCGCCGGGCGAGGAGGTGGTGGTGTTCCTGCAGCGCCGCGGCCCCTCGGCCTTCGGGGTGCGCGGCATGGCGCAGGGCAAGTTCCACGTGCAGCGCTCCGCGGACGGCAAGAGCGTGCTGGCCGTGCCCGAGTCGCTCGGCGACGCGCGGCTGGTGGACGCCGCCACGGGCGCCGAGGTCGCGCCCACCCAGCGCACGGTCTCGCTCGAGAGCCTGCGCGGCACGGTGCGCGCGGCCGCCGCGCGCCCGGCGCCGGCGGGGAAGCCGCGATGAGCCTCGCCTCGCCTGCAGCACTCGCCCTGGCCCTCGCGCTCGCGCAGACCGGCACCGCGCCCTACGTGCGCTCGCGCTCCCAGGACACCCAGTACACGCCGCCCGCCTGCCTCTACTGGACGGCCCCCACCCTCACCTGGCAGCAGTCCACCGCGGGCAACCCCGGCACCACCGGGGACACCGAGTTCGGGGCGGTGAGCGC
Source organism: Aggregicoccus sp. 17bor-14 (assembly GCF_009659535.1). Taxonomy (NCBI): domain Bacteria; kingdom Pseudomonadati; phylum Myxococcota; class Myxococcia; order Myxococcales; family Myxococcaceae; genus Aggregicoccus; species Aggregicoccus sp. 17bor-14. Next base: position 766,662 of record NZ_VJZZ01000001.1, on the reverse strand, counting down.
GGCCTTCCAGACCTGGGAGAACCAGTTCGCCGCGTGCGGCAACCTGAACCTGGTGGAGGGCGCGCGCGTCGCGGACCGGCGCGTCGGCTACAACCCCACCCAGGCCAACCGCAACCTGGTGCTCTTCCGCACCCAGGCCTGCAAGGGCACCGTCCCGGACACCAACGCCTGCTGGACGGACGAGAGCTGCGCGAACACCTACGACTGCTGGGCCTTCGACGACAACGTCATCGGCATCACCACGGTGAGCTACGACGTGCGCACCGGCGTCATCTACGACGCGGACATCGAGCTCAACGCGGCGCGCTTCAACTTCACCGCCGTGGACTCGCCCTGCGGCGGCGTGCCCGGCAGCCTCGGCTGCACCTCCACGGACATCCAGAACACGGTGACCCACGAGGCCGGCCACTTCATCGGGCTGGATCACTCGAGCGTCAGCGGCTCGACCATGGCGCCCGACGCGCGCACCGGCGAGACGAGCAAGCGCGTCCTCGACGACGCGTCCAAGCGCTTCGTGTGCGAGGTGTACCCGAAGGGCCAGCCCAGCGTGAGCTGCGTGGACCGGCTGCCCACCCCCGAGGGCTCGGCGGGCGGGGACGGCGGCGGAGGTGGCTGCGCGAGCGGCGCGGGCCTCGCGCCCTCGCTGCTCGGCGCGCTCGCGCTGCTGCCCCTGCTGCGGCGCAGGCGCGCGAGGCGCGCATGAGCCGCGCGCGCGGCGTGCGCCTGCTGTGGGCGGGCGCGTGCCTGCTCGCCGCCGGCGCGGCGCACGCCCAGGACTTCCGGCGCACCGCCGTGCCCGGCAAGCCGCTGTGCCTCTACTGGCCGGTGCGCGAGTACGTCTACCACTACGACGCGGCCGGCAGCGCCCGCACCCCCGAGCGCACCGAGCTCGCCGCGATGGAGGCCGCCTTCGACAGCTGGCGCACGCTGTCGGGCACCTGCAGCGACTTCGCGTTCGTGCGCGGCGCGGACCTCGAGGCGCCGGACGTGGCGTACGTGCCGGGCGGCGACAACGTGAACGTGCTCACGTTCCGCGAGCGTGCCTGCGACGAGGTGGTGCCGCCCACGGACCCCTGCTTCAGCGAGGAGAGCTGCGCGAACCGCTACCGCTGCTGGAGCCACGACGAGGGCACGCTCGCGCTGACCACCACCACCTTCAGCTTCCGCTCCGGCGCCATCCTGGATGCGGACATCGAGTTCAACGCGGCGCCGCTCGGCGGCGGCGAGGGCTACCTCTTCACCACCGTGGCCGGCCCGCCCTGCGGCAGCGAGCAGCTGCCCAGCTGCGTGGCCATCGACCTGCAGAACACGCTCACCCACGAGCTCGGGCACGTGGTGGGCCTGGACCACGTGCTGAGCACCGGCTCCACCATGGAGGCCACCGCGCCCCCGGGCGAGACGCAGAAGCGCATCCTGGACCCGGGCACCGCCGAGGGCTTCTGCGGCATCTACCCGCGCGGGCAGCCCTCCGTGCAGTGCGTGGATCCGGCCACCGTGCGCGAGCAGCTGGTCGCGCGCGGCGAGGGGCTGAGCGGTCTGGGCTGCACCGCCGCGGGAGGCGAAGCGGCCCCGCTCGCCGGGGCGCTGGGGCTGCTCGCGCTCGGGCGCCGCCGCCGCCGCCGGGCCGCGGCGGGCGGGTAGGGGAGGCGCGCGCGCATGGCCGTGGCCTTCTTCGACCTGGACAAGACGCTGCTCGCCGCGAACTCCGGCGTGCTGTGGCTGCGGCGCGAGCTGGCGGAGGGCCACATCAGCCGCCTGCAGGCGCTGCGCGCGAGCGTGTGGCTCGCGCGCTACCACCTGGGCTTCGTGTCCATGGAGGATGCGCTGCTGCGCGCCATCGCGCAGCTGGCCGGCACCGAGGCGGCGCCGATCGTGCGGCGCACCGAGGCCTTCTACGCGGAGCAGGTGCGCGCGCTGTACCGCCCCGGGGCGCTCGAGGCGCTCGCGCGCCACCGGCGCGCGGGCGACCGCTGCGTGCTGCTCACCTCCTCGTCCGGCTACCTCTCGGAGCTGGTGGCGAAGGATCTCTCGCTGGATGCCGTCCTCTGCAACCGCTTCGAGGTGGACGCGGCGGGGCGGCACACCGGGCGGCCGCTGGGGGGCCTGTGCTTCGGCTCCGGGAAGCTCGCGCACGCACAGGCCTACCTCGCGAGCCTCGGCGGCGGCGTGGGCTTGCGCGACTGCGCCTTCTACACGGACTCGTACTCGGACCTGCCAGTGCTCGCCGCGGTGGGGCACCCGGTGGCGGTGAACCCGGACCCGCGGCTGCGCCGCGAGGCGCTGCGGCGCGGCTGGCCCGTGGTGGACTGGGGCACGCCGGGCCTCGCGCCCGCCCCCGCAAATGCGAAGCCCCCCGCCTGAGGGCGGAGGGCTCCGGGTGCAGCTCGGTGTTCAGCGCCGTCGCTGCGCCTAGCGGCGCGGCGGCACGAGGCGCATGTTGAAGGTGTAGTCCACCGCGACGGGGCGGCCCTGGTAGGTGATGGGGGCGTAGACGCGCGACTTGAGCGACTCGAGCACCACCTTCTCCATGAAGGGCAGCGTCTTGAGGGTGCGGCAGTTCTCCAGCCGGCCCTTCACGGTGATCACGCACTTCACGATCATCGTGCCCTCCACCTTCGCGGCGATGGCCTCACGCGTGTACGTGATGGCCTTGCCCTCCTGCACCACGGACGGGGGCACCATGCCCTCGCCGAAGGGCAGCACCACGTCGCCGGTGGGCGCCGCGGCGGACGGGGCCGCGCTGAGGTTGCCGATGCCGGCCGCCACGAGCGAGGCCGTGTCCGGCGCGCTCGCGACCGCGGGCGCCGCCGCGGCGGACGCCGGGCTGCTCGCGGCAGGCGCGCTGGAGGCCGCGGGCACCACGGCCGCGGGCGCGGAGGACGAGGACGAGGCCTGCTCCACGCGGCCGCCGCCGTACGAGCGGCTGCTCACGGTGGGCGTGGGCGCGCGCTTCTGCAGCTTCTGCATCAGCACCACCTCGCCCGAGCCGCCGGTGATCACGGTCTCCGGGTTGTAGCCGTCCATGGTGAAGGTGAGCTCGGCGGTGACCGAGCCCTCGTCCGTGGCGGGGATCTCCAGGACGAAGGGCGTGGTGCCGCGCTCGCGGCCCCGGTAGTACACGCGCGCGCCCGTGGGCTGGCTCATCAGGCGGAAGCGCACCGGCGGGCCCTTGCTCGGGTCCACGTTGGGGTCCGCCGCCTGCACCACCTTGGCGTTCGCGGCGGCCGCAGCGGCCTCGCCCTCGCCGTCCACCGTGACGGTGCCGGCGCCGGCCACCTCGGTGAGGTTGGGCTTGCGCTCGGCGGGCGCCTTGTTGCCGCCCAGCATCAGCATCGCGCCGAAGCCGAGCAGCACGCAGGCGCCCACCACCGCGGCGGCGATGACCTTGCGCTTGCGGGCGCGCGCTTCGTCGTCCACGTTGACGTCCACCGCCACGTCGCCGCCCGCGGCGGCCGCGAACATCGGCTGGCTGTGCTGGCCGCTCGCGCTCGGCGAGCCGTACTGGCCGGAGCCGGTGGGCGAGGCGTACTGGCCCGAGCCCGTGGGGGAGGGGTAGTTGCCGGACGCCGTGGGCGAGTTGTACTGGCCCGAGGGCGGCTGGGCGAACTGGCCCGACGCGGACACCGACTGCTTGAAGATGCCGCTGTGGCCGCCGGCCGCCATGTTCGCGGTGCGCAGGCCCTCGAGCACCTCGTCCATCGTCTGGTAGCGGCGCGCCGGGTCCTTCTCCAGGCAGCGGCGCACCATGGCCTCGATCTCCTGGGGGATGGCCAGGTCGGGACGCAGCGCGCTGAAGAAGGGCGGGGCCTCCTTGTAGTGCGCGAAGATGAGCTCGATGTGATCCTTGGACACGAAGGGCGGGCGGCCCATCAGCATCTGGAAGAGCACCACGCCCAGCGAGTACACGTCGCTGCGCGCGTCCGCCACGTTGCGGGCCTGCTCGGGCGCCATGTACTGCGGGCTGCCGAGGAAGGTGCCGTTCTGGGTGACCTCGGGGCCCACCGGGCCCTCACCGGCCGGCGCAATGGACTTCACCAGGCCGAAGTCGAGCACCTTGACCAGGTCCTGGTCGCGCTCGTTGAGCAGGATGATGTTCGCGGGCTTCAGGTCGCGGTGCACCACGCCCAGGTTGTGCGCCTCGCGCAGCGAGCGGCAGATCTGCTGCGCGATGGAGAGCGCGCGGCCCCAGGGCAGCGCGCCCTGCTGCTGCAGCACCTGGCCGAGCGTGCGGCCCTCCAGGTACTCCATGGCGATGTAGAAGATGCCGTCGTCCGTCTGCCCGTAGTCGATGACGGTCACCGTGTTCGGGTGACGCAGCTTCGAGGTGAGCGAGGCCTCGCGCAGGAAGCGCTTCTGGAAGCCCGGGTCGCGGCTGGTGGCGAGGCTCGGGTTGAGCACCTTCAGCGCGACCACGCGCTCGAGCGGCGTCTGCAGGGCGCGGTACACCTTGCCCATGCCGCCCACACCGAGTGGCTCGAGGATGCTGAAGCGACCGTTGAGGGTCCGCCCGATGAGCGGATCCGCCGACGGAATCCTGGGGTCCTGGGAGTCGCCCCCGACCATGTGATGCCCCCGCTGTGCGTAGGAGAGTGGCTGGATGGAGCTCCAGCGACACGTACTGGACATGAAAGCACAGCGCTGCCACGCGCGGAAATCCCTGCCGCGCGATCGCCTGCGTGTTCGTGCGGATGTGCGAAGGGTAGGTGCGCGTAGGTGCGCACGCGCGCCGCCGCGGCAGGGGCGAGCAGGTGAGCTCGCAGGCCGCCTTTGACGCACCCACTGTGGCGCAGGTAACTTTTCACTCCACCTGCCCTGGCTCCTCCTCCCGGGAGCGAGGGCCCTCCATGCACAAGAACAGCTCTCCCACCGGTGATCCCGAGGCGCACCGCTCCGCGGTCCAGCGCCGCCTCGCTGCCCTCGAGTCCGAGGTCGCGCAGCTGCGCCAGGAGCTCGCGGGGCTCGGGCGCGAGCAGGTGCTGCAGGGGCTCTTCCTCACGGTGGAGGTGGCCGGCGCGCTCGCGCTGCTGCCCACCGAAGCGGTGCAGGAGGTGGTGCGGCTGGTGGAGCTCTCGCCGCTGCCGGCGGCGCCCGAGCACGTGGCGGGCACCTTCCTGTACCGCGGCGCGCCCGCGGTGGTGGTGGACCTCGCGGTGCTGCTCGGCGTGCGGCGCGAGCCCGAGCTGGATGCGCACCTGGTGGTGTGCGGCGGCGCGCGCCCCGTGGCGCTGCTGGTGGACCGCGTGCGCGACATCGTGGAGCAGCCCACGCTGGTGGACGCCGCCGCGGAGGGCGAGCGCACCGCGTGGGATCGCACGGGGCTCATGGCCGGGCTGTGCCGCACGCCTGCGGGGCTGGTGCCGCTGCTGCGCGCCTCCACCGTGCTCTTCGTTCCCGCGTCCGGTGGCGCCGTGCAGGAGGGCGTGTGAGCGCTGCGCCGCGCACCGGGCCGCTGCTGGACGAGGGGGCGCTGCAGAGCCTGGAGGCGCTGTTGCGCGCGGCCTGCGGGCTCACGCTCGCGCCGGGCCTGCGCCGCTCGCTCGAGCCCGCGCTGGTGCGCGCCGCACACCAGCGCGCCGCCGCGCCCGAGCTCTTCCTCGAGCGGCTGCTCGCGCGCGAGCCCGCCGCGGTGGAGTCCTTCATCGAGCAGGCGCTGATCGGCGAGACCTACTTCTGCCGGCACCCCGAGCACCTCGAGGTGCTCACGAAGTACGCGCAGGGGCGCCAGGACCCGGCGCCCCTGCGGGTGTGGAGCGCGGGCTGCGCCACCGGCGAGGAGCCCTACAGCGTCTCCATGGCGATGATCGCCGCGGGCGTGCCCCCCTTGCGCTTCAAGGTGGTGGCCACGGACGTGTCCAACCGCGCACTCGCCCGCGCGCGCGCCGCGCGCTACGGCCAGTGGTCCATGCGCCGCATCCTGCCGGAGCTCGAGCGGCGCTACCTGCGGCCGGACGGGCCCTTCGTCACCGTGAGCCCCGAGGTGACGGCGCGCGTGGAGCTGCGGCGCCACAACCTCGCGACCGACCCGGCACCGGTGTCCGGCGTGCAGGCGGTGTTCTGCCGCAACGTGCTCATCTACTTCCCGCCGGAGCTGGTGCGCACGGTGCTGCAGAAGCTCGTGGGCACGCTGGTGCCCGGAGGCCTGCTCTTCCTCGCGCCCGCGGAGATCCCGATGGCCGCGGGGCTCGGGCTCGAGCAGCACGAGCTGCGCGGCACGCCGTATCTGCGCCTGCCGCTCAGCGCGCGCACGCCCCCTCCCTCGCTGTACCTGACGCCCATCCCCATGCGCAGCCCGCTGCCCAGCGCCTCGCAGGCGGCGGAGGTGGTGGACGTGGCCGGGCCCCGAGCGGGCTCGGAGCTGGAGCAGGCACTGGAGGCGGCGCGCGAGGGCCGCTACGAGGCGGCCGAGCGGCTCGCGCAGGCGGCCGCGCGCCAGCTCTCGCCCGAGGCCTACCTGCTGCTGAGCATGGTGGCCGAGGGGCGCGGGGACCTCGACGCCGCGGTGAGCGCGGTGCGCAAGGCGCTCTACCTGGAGCCGCAGCTGGCCATGGGCCACGCGGCGCTGGTGAGCCTGTACGGAAGACTGCGGCAGCCCTCGGAGGCCGAGCGCGCGCGCACCAACGCGCTGCGGGCGCTCGAGGGACTCGAGGACGACGAGTTGCTTCGCGGAGTGGAGGCGGTGACGGCCGGTGGCCTGCGCCGCGCGCTCGAGCCGGCCCAGCGCCGCGAGCGGTGGGGTGAGACGTGAGCAGTGAAGGAGGACACGTGGTGGAAGTGACTGAAGGGGCAGCCTCCAAGCGGGAGCGTGCCGGGCTGGGGCGCTTCAGCCTGCGCTCGAAGATCGTCGGGGTGACCGGCTTCACCGGCGCGCTGGTGGCGACCATCCTGGTCATCGCCTTCTCGCTGCAGATGAAGGACGCGCTCCACGACGAGCTCGGCAAGCGCGCCAACGCCGTGGCGGTGGAGCTCGCCAACAACCTCGCCTTCGCCACCTTCTCCGGTGACAAGGAGGGGCTGCAGCGCGCGGCGCTCGCCACCCAGCGCGACGTGCCGGACGTGGCCTACGTGCTGGTGCGCGACTCCAAGGGCGAGATCCTGGCGCGCGCGAACGGCAAGGGCTTCGACGCGGCCGACCAGGTGGCGCTCAAGGAGGCGGACAAGCTCGTCACCCGCGACATCCGCGTGAGCGGCGTGGCGGTGTTCGAGGCCGCGAGCCCCGTGGTGTTCGAGCAGCGCTCGGGCGACGCGGCGAACCCTTTCGATGGGCTGGGCAGCAACGGGCTCGGCAGCAACGCCCCGGGCGCCGGCGCCAAGCCCGAGGACCGGGTGCAGGTGGGCACGGTGCAGGTGGGCCTGAAGCTGGACACGCTCAACTCCACCACCTCGTCCATCACCCTGAGCGCGCTCGCGCTGGGCATGCTGGTGCTCCTGGGCTGCCTCGCGGCGGCCGCGGTGCTCGCGCGCCTGCTCATCATCCCGCTCGAGCGGCTCGCGCACGCGGCCGCGGGCATCGCCGCGGGCGACCTGCGCCAGCGCATCGACACGCGGGGCGGGGACGAGATCGGCGAGCTCGCGCGCTCCTTCTTCACCATGTCCCAGGCGCTCAGCACGCTGATTGCGGACCTGCGCGGCGCGGCGGCGGACATCGAGCGCGAGGCGGCCAGCGTGCTCACCACCAGCACGCAGCAGAGCGCCATGGCGCACCAGCAGGCCAGCGCCATCAACGAGACCAGCTCCACGGTGGCCGAGATCGCGCAGACCTCCAAGCAGGCCACCACCTACGCGGACAACGTCATCTCCGGCACCCAGAAGTCCGAGGCGCTCAGCGCCGAGGGCCAGCAGGTGGTGGGCGAGAGCGTGGAGGGCATGAACAAGCTGGGCGAGCAGGTGAAGAACATCGCGCTCGCCATCACCGACCTCTCCGAGCGCACCCTGCAGATCGGCGACATCATCGCCACGGTGAAGGACGTGGCCGAGCAGTCCAACCTGCTCGCGCTCAACGCCTCCATCGAGGCGGCGAAGGCGGGCGAGCACGGCCGCGGCTTCGCGGTGGTGGCCACCGAGATGCGCACCCTGGCCGAGCAGTCCAAGGTGGCCGCGAACCAGGTGCGCGGCCTGCTGGGTGAGGTGCAGAAGGGCACCCGCACGGCGGTGAGCGCCACGGAGGAGGGCAGCCGGCGCGCCCAGGCCGCCACGGCGCTCGCGCAGAGCGCGGGCTCGGCCATCCTCGGGCTCTCGGAGCTGATCAAGGACTCCAGCGCGGCGGCGCGGCAGATCGCCGGCAACACCCGCCAGCAGACCATCGGCGTGGAGCAGATCGCCGCGGCGATGACCGAGCTGTCCACCGCCATGTCCGACAGCGTGGAGGGCACGCGCCGCATCGAGCAGGTGGCGGGCAACCTCTCCGCTCTTTCCAAGCGCTTCTCCGAACTGGTCGCGAGCTACCAGCTGTGAGCGCGGCGCCCGCGCCTCGCGGAGGCACCATGATGAAGGTACTGATTGTCGAAGACACGAAGACCATCGCCAACCTGCTCCAGGTGTACCTGATGGGGTGGGGGCTCGAGTTCTTCGATGCGACCAACGGCGTGGTGGGCCTGCAGCGGGCGAGAGAGGTGAAGCCGGACCTCATCATCTCGGACGTGCAGATGCCCGAGATGGACGGCTTCGCGCTGTGCGCGGCCATCCGGGCGGACACCGCGCTCTACGCCACCCCCTTCGTGCTGCTCACCTCGCTCAAGGACGACGCGAGCCGGCAGCGCGGCCGCCTGGTGGGCGCGAGCGCCTTCCTCAACAAGCCCATCGCCGTGGACGACCTGCGCGAGAAGGTCCGCGACATCCTGAAGCTGCCCGCGAAGCGCTTCTAGCCCGCCCCTCCCGAGACGCTCATGTCCGCCGAGTCCTCCCCCTCCAGCGCCCAGGTCAACTTCGCCGAGCTCTACCGCCGGCTCGACGAGGCGCGCGCCGTGCTCGAGCGCGGCCAGGCCGTCAGCGAGGGGCACCGCAAGGAGGTGCTCGCAGCGCGCGCGAAGGCGCTCGCGGGCTCGCGCGAGGAGGTGCGCCAGGAGCTGCTCAGCGTGCTCGCCTTCCAGGTGGGCGGCGAGCGCTACGCGGTGCCGCTCGCGGCGGTGGACCACGTGCTGGAGGCGCGCGGCCTCTGCCCGCTGCCGGGCGCGCCGCGCCACGTGCTGGGGGCGCTGGTGAGCCGCTCGCGCGTGGTGGCGGTGCTGGACCTGCGCCAGCTGCTCGGGCTCGAGGGCGGCGGCATGTCCGACCTCACGCGGGTGGTGGTGGTGGACGTGGGCGAGGAGTCCTTCGGGCTCGCGGCCGAGTCGGTGGACGGCCGGCTCGAGCTGCCGCGCGCCGAGCTGATGCGCCCGCCTCCGGGCCCCTTCAGCCACCTGGGCCCGCAGCGACTGACCATTCTGGACCTCGAGCAGCTCGGCGACGCCGGCGCGGCGCGGCGGGAGTAGGAACGCCATGGACTTGCAGGTGCTGCGCAGCATCTGGCCCGTGTTCTCCGCGGAGACGCGCGAGCAGATCCAGACCATCGGGGCCAAGGTGCTGGGCCTCGAGGAGGACCCGGCCGGGCGCGACCCGGACCTGATGGTCACCCTGAAGCGGCTGGTGCACAGCCTCAAGGGCTCGGCCGGCAGCCTCGGGCTCGAGGACATCGAGAAGGTGGCGCACGCCATCGAGGACGGCATCGAGCGCTTCGAGCCGACCGCGAAGCTCTCGCGCGACGTGGTGCAGACCACGCTGCAGGGCCTGAGCGCCATCGAGGCGGCGGTGGCCCGCGGCGACATGGGCGAGACCCCCCTCATCAGCGGCCTCGAGGACCTGCTCGCGGCGCTGGGCGCGGGCGGGCCGGGGGCGGAGCAGGGCGCGGGCGCCGCCGAGACCTTCTCCACGCGCGGCCTCTCCACGCTGGGTGCGCTGGAGGCCGCCCTGGGCGAGCTGTGCAGCCCGCGCGTGGAGGACCGCGCCGCCAAGGTGGGCAGCGCCGTGGAGCTCGCGCAGGCGCTGCAGTCCGCGGCCGAGGCGAACGGCGACTTCACGGTGGGCCGGCTCGCCGAGGACGCGGCGCGCGGCTTCTCGGACCTCGTGGGCGGCGGCGACGCGGTGGGCCAGGTGGCCTCGAACCTCGCCGGCGCGCTGGTGGAGCTGCGCACGGCCCTGAGCGCGAGCGCTGCGCCCACGCCCGCTCCGAAGCCTGCGCGCGCGCCTGCGCCGCGCGCCGCCAAGACTGCGGCCCCGGCACCGGCGCCCGCCGCTCCTGCCGCGAAGGCCGAGCCCGCGGCGCCCCCGCGCGCCGAGGCGACCGGCGCCGGCGGCAGCGGCGACAAGGTGGTGCGCGTCTCGGAGAAGACGCTGGACTCGCTCGCGCTGCAGGTGGAGCAGCTGGTGTCCGGCCGCGCGCAGCAGGCGCGCCGGCACGAGAACCAGCGCGAGCTGCTGGAGATCGCGAACCAGGCGCTGCTGCAGCTCGAGCGCGTGGCCTCGCAGCTCACGCTGGCGGGAGACGAGAACTCGCTCGAGCCCCTGCGCGCGGGCGTGGCGGAGGTCCGCCGCCTGCAGAAGGGGCTGCTCGAGCTGGCCAAGGTGAGCGGCCGCGAGACGGAGCAGCTGGGGCTGGTGTCCCAGGTGGTGCGCGACGACCTGCGCGACCTGCGCATGGTGCCGGCCTCGCAGCTGCTCGAGCCGCTCAAGCGCGCGGTGCGCGAGGTGAGCGGCAAGCTGGGCAAGGACGTGGAGCTGGTGCTGGGCGGCACCGAGGTGCGCATCGACCGGCGCATCCTCGAGGCGCTGCGCGACCCGCTCATGCACCTGGTGCGCAACGCGGTGGACCACGGGCTCGAGACGCCGGAGCAGCGCGCGGCGGCGGGCAAGGATCCGCGCGGCCGGCTCGAGGTTCGCGTGGAGCCGCGCGGCACGCGCATCGCGGTGGTGGTCTCGGACGACGGCGCGGGGCTGGACCCCGAGCGCGTGCGCGCGACCGCCGTGCGCCGCGGGCTCCTGAGCGCCGAGGCCGCGGCGCAGCTGACGGACGCGCAGGCGGCGCGGCTCGTGTTCCAGCCGGGCTTCAGCACCCGCGAGTCGGTGACGAACATCTCCGGCCGCGGCGTGGGCCTGGACGTGGTGCAGTCCACCGCCACCCGCCTGCAGGGCGCGGTGCACATCCACTTCACGCCGGGCCAGGGCACGCGCTTCACCGTGGACCTGCCGCTCACGCTCGCCGCGGCGCTGGGCCTGCTGGTGCGCACGGGCACCAGCGTGGTGGCGCTGCCCTCGGACGCGGTGAAGCGGGTGCTGCGCCTGCCGCCCGCGGACGTGGGCACGGTGGCGGGGCGCGTGCTGGTGAAGGTGGACCAGGAGCAGCTGCCCTTCCACACGCTCTCCGAGGCCATCGGGATGCCGCGCCTGCCCCACGCGCTGGACGCGGGGCGGGTGCAGCCCGCGGTGCTGCTGCAGCTGGGCGAGGACCGGGCCGTGTTCGCGATCGACGAGATCGTGGGCCAGCAGGAGATCGTGGTGCGCCCGCTGGGCCGCCACCTCAACGGCGTGCCGCACCTGGCGGGTGCGAGCGTGCTGGACGACGGCCGGCTCGTGCCCGTGCTCAACGCACCGGAGCTGCTGCGCGCCGCGGCGCCCACGCTGCAGGGCAGCGCCCAGACGCAGCGCCCGCGGGTGCTGGTGTGCGACGACTCGCTCACCACGCGCTTCGCGATGAAGGCGCTGCTGGAGATCGCGGGCTACCCCGTGGTCACCGCGGCGGACGGCGAGGAGGCCTTCGAGGTGCTCGAGCGCACGCGCTGCCAGCTGGTGGTGAGCGACTGGCAGATGCCGCGCCTGGACGGCGTGGGGCTCGCGCGCCGCATCAAGGCGCACCCCACGCTCGCGCGCACGCCCATCATCCTGGTGACGAGCCTGGACAGCCCCGAGGACCGCGCCGCGGGGCTCGAGGCCGGCGCGGACGGCTACATCGTCAAGAAGGACGTGCAGCGCGGCAAGCTGCTGGACCTCGTGCGCCAGCTGCTGCCTTCCGCCTGAGCCGCTAGCCCGCGGCGGGCAGCAGCAGGGTGAGGCCCTCGGCCCAGAGCTCGAGCCTGCCGCCCAGCGCCTGCGCGAGTGCCGAGAGGCGGCGGGTGTCCGCCTGCGCGAGCGCCGCGCCCCGGGGCCAGCGCAGCTCGAGCTGGCAGGGGCCGGGCGCTGCCTCGGGCCCACGCACGTGCAGGGCGGCGCCGCTCACCCCGTGCAGCGCCTGGGCGAGGCCGCGCGCGAGCAGCCGCACCTGCGCGCGCGTCGCCCGCACGCTCACGCCTCCCGCCGGAGCGTGCAGGGGGAGGCCCGCGGCGAGGGCGCGCGCGAGGCCCGAGCGCAGCGCGGGGAGCAGCGGCGTGCAGGCGCCGCGCTCGGGCGCGAGGTGGCGCGCGATGAGCCCGTTCTGCTCCTCCACGGCGCGCGAGAGGCGGTCCGCGTAGCGCTGCAGCGCGGGGGAGAGGGGCCCGGCGAGCCCGCGCTGGATCATGTCCACGTAGCCCTTCATCACCACCAGCGGGGTGCGCAGGTCGTGCGAGGCCCGCGAGCGGTGGGCCTCGAGCCGCGCCGCGCGCTCGGACACCGTGCGCAGCTCGAGCCGCAGCCGCGTTTGCTCCGCCCGCGCCTCGCGCTCGCGCTCGCGCGCGGCGAGCAGGGCGGGCAGCCCGCGCAGCAGCGCCTCGAGCTCGGCGCGCTGGGAAGGTGCGAGGGCAGGGGTGCGCAGCAGCAGCCGGTGCGGGCCCCGCGAGAGCCGCTCCACGCCTGCGCGCTCGTGGAGGGCCGGCGGAAGGAGCCCCGCGCGGCCGAGGCTCTGTCGCCCCTCGCACAGCAGGGCGCCCGTGGCGCCGCTCAGCTCGAGCGCAGCCTGCGCCAGCGCCTCGAGCCCCGCCTGTGCGCCCGAGCGCAGTGCCCGCTCGTTGACGCTCTGCAGGGCACGCGCTGCCGCTGCGCGCTCCGCAACCCCGGGCCCTGCTGCTGTGGCCCGTCTTTCCCTGTGGAGTCCCTCGCGCACGGTCGGAAGGGGTGTGCACGCCACCGCGAGGGCGCAATGGGCGCAACGGCGTGGGCAGCTGTCGGCCGACGGTGCGGAAAGGCTTTCCCGCCGCGGGTGGCGCCTGCACCCGCTTTTTTACCGAGCGGGGCCCCGGGAGGGAGGGGAAAGCCCAGCAATTTCGCAGCGTCGCCGCGTGGCAGGCCGATTGCTTAGGGCCACCGCCCAGAGGCGCGAGCACTGCGGCACGGGGACGGCGAGGCGATGGGGACACTGGGCTACTACACGACGATTGCGCGGCTGGCCCCCGGGGCGCTGGCCCGCGTCCCCGCGCGGCGGGTGCAGGGGGTGGCGCGCCAGGCGCTCTACCGCCGCAGAGAGCCCACCGACGAGCTCGCGCTCCTGCGCGCCTACGGCGTGCAGCACGCGCAGGCGCTGCCGGAGCGGGCGCTCGGGGTGAGGCCCGGGGCCGCGTGGTGCGAGGTGGATCAGCGCGCCGCGGTGCTCGAGGCGCTCGCGCAGCTGCCTGGCGCGGAAGGCCGGGCGCTCGCGCGCGCCGGGGCCGCGCTCGCCCAGCGCTTCGACGTGTTCGGCACCTCCGTCACCTTTGGTGAGGGCCGCCCCGTGGACTGGGGTCTGGACGTGGTGAGCGGCCACCGCTACCCGCTCGAGCCGGTGGAGTCGCTGCGGCTGTTGCGCCCGGGGGTGGATCCCAAGTTCCCCTGGGTGCTGGGGCGGCTCGACAGTGCGCTGGCGCTCGCGCAGGGCTACTGGGTGCACCGCGAGCCCGCCGAGCGCTCGCGCTGTGCGCGCGCCTTCGTGGCCCAGACGCTGGACTTCCTCGCGGCGAACCCGGTGGGGCAGGGGGTGCACTGGACCTGCCCCATGGAGATCGCCCTGCGCGCGGCGAACCTCGCGCAGGCGCTCGCCATGTTCGCGGATGCCCCCGAGGTGCGCACGCCCGAGTTCGCCCTCGCGGCGCTCGGCGCGCTCGCGGACCACGCGGCCTTCGTGGAGGCGCACCTGGAGGACCAGGGCGCGGTGCCCAACAACCACCTGCTCTCCAACTACGTGGGGCTGCTGGTGGTGGGGCTGCTCTTCCCGGAGCTGCCGGGCGCAGCGCGCCAGGTGCAGCTCGCGCGCGAGGGACTCGCACGCGAGGCGCTCGCGCAGGTGCACCCGGACGGCCTCTCCTTCGAGGGCTCCGTGCCCTACCACCGGCTCGCGGTGGAGCTGCTCACGCTCGCGCACCTCGTGGCGCGCGGCAGTGGCGTGGGCCTGGGGGACGCGTACGAGGCGCGGCTGCAGGCCATGTTCGCCGCCTCGCGCACCCTGTGCTCGGAAGGCGGGCTCGCGCCGCAGGTGGGGGACAACGACTCGGGGCGCGTGCTCACCCTGTGCGACCGCGAGAGCCTGGACCACGGCTACCTCGCGCCCCTGGGCGCCGCGCTCTTCGAGGACGGGGCGCTCGCGGGCGGGCGCTTTCCGGACGAGGCGGCGTGGCTGCTGGGTGCGCCGGGCCTCGAGCGCTACCGGCGCCTGGGGCAGGCGCCCGAGCCGCGCTCGCGGGTGTTTCCGGACGGCGGGCTGCAGGTCCTGCGCGGCGCGGGCGCAGTCGTGACCGTGAGCGCGGGCACCCAGGGCCAGATGGGCGTGGGCGGCCACAACCACAACGACAAGCTCTCCTTCGAGCTGCACCTGCACGGCGTGCCGGTGATCGTGGACCCGGGCAGCCCCACGTACACGCGCGACGCCGGCGAGCGCAACGCGTTCCGCGCCACCGGCGCCCACAACACGCTCGAGGTGGATGGGCAGGAGCAGACGCCCCTGGACCCGCAGCGCCTCTTTGCGCTGCCCGAGGCGGCGCGCGCCCGCGTGGAGCTGTTCCACGGCGGCGCCCAGCTGGACCGGCTCGTGGTGCGCCATGACGGCTACCGCTTCCTGCCGGCGCCGGTGGGCGTGCAGCGCAGCTTCGTGCTGGACAAGCGCGAGCGCGCGCTGGGCGTGAGCGACACTTTGACGGGGGTGGGGCTTCACGAAGTCGTGGGGCGGATCCACCTTGCGCACGATTCAGCGCGCCTGCGGGCGCCGACCGCGCAGGAGCGTGCGCGGGCCCTGGGCGTCCCGCAGGCTCCCGAAGTGTTCTCGCCCGTGGCGGTGGAGCTGGGCCCCGAGGGAGCGCACCACGCGGTGCTGCTCTTCGCCGAGGGGCTCGAGCCCGAGCTGCTGCCCTCCCGGTACTCGCCGGGCTACGGGCAGTCGCGCGAGGCGCGGGTGGTGGTGTTCCGGGGGCGCGTGGCGCCGCCGGCGTGTTTGAGGTGGGTCGTTGTTTTCAGGTGAAGGGCTTGGGCGTCCCGTCCAGAGCGGCGGGGCGACCTTAGAGGGAGAGGAACATCAGATGCGCGTCATGGTGAGCCCGCTGTTGGACAAGATCCGCAAGCGGGAGGCGAAGGTGGGCGTGGTGGGGCTGGGCTACGTGGGTCTTCCGCTGGGGATGGCGTTCGCGGAGGCCGGCTACCCGGTGCTGGGGCTCGACATCGACAACCGCAAGATCGAGAAGATCGAGAAGGGGGAGAGCTACATCAAGCACATCCCCTCCGAGCCGCTCGCGAAGCTGTCCGGCGAGGGCCGCCTCAAGGCGACCACGGACTTCGCCCGCGCCAAGGATCTGGACTGCCTCATCATCTGCGTGCCCACGCCGCTGACCGCGTCGCGTGAGCCGGACATGAGCTACATCATCAAGACCGGCGAGGCGCTGGCGCCGCACGTGCGCGCAGGCCAGCTCTACATCCTCGAGTCCACCACCTACCCGGGCACCACGGACGAGGTCCTCAAGCCCATCCTGGAGAAGGGCGGCCTCAAGGCGGGCGTGGACTTCCACCTGGCCTTCAGCCCCGAGCGCGAGGACCCGGGCAACAAGAGCTTCAACACCAAGACCATCCCGAAGATCGTCGGCGGCTACACCCCCGCCTGCCTCGAGGTGGCCCAGGCGCTCTACGGCAACGCGCTCAAGGACACGGTGCCCGTGTCCAGCACCCGCGTGGCGGAGCTCTCCAAGCTGCTGGAGAACATCTTCCGCTGCGTGAACATCGCCATGGTCAACGAGATGAAGATGCTCTGCGACCGCATGAACCTGGACGTGTGGGAGGTCATCCAGGCGGCGAGCACCAAGCCCTTCGGCTTCATGCCCTTCTACCCGGGCCCCGGCCTCGGCGGGCACTGCATCCCCATCGATCCCTTCTACCTGACGTGGAAGGCGCGCGAGTTCGAGTTCCACACCAAGTTCATCGAGCTCGCCGGTGAGGTGAACACGCAGATGCCCTACTACGTGGTGCAGCGCACCATGGAGGCGCTCAACAAGCACAAGAAGACGCTGAATGGCGCCCGGGTGCTCGCGCTGGGTGCGGCGTACAAGAAGGACATCGACGACATGCGCGAGAGCCCCAGCCTCCGCGTGATCACGCTGCTCAAGGAGAAGGGCGCCGAGGTCGAGTACCACGACCCCTACGTGCCCGAGCTGCACGCGGGCCACGGCTTCAACTTCGACATGAAGAGCGTGCCGCTCACCGAGGAGTCCATCGCCCAGTACGACGCGGTGGTCATCCTCACCGACCACTCCAGCATCGACTACAACATGCTGGTCGAGCGCGCCCAGGTGGTGGTGGACACCCGCAACGCGACCAAGAAGGTCACCCGCGGCCGCGAGAAGGTCACCAAGGCCTGACGGGCCCGCCCGCTCGCCGGGTAGGCAGATGGCCCCTGCTCTCCGCCCACGGCGGGGCAGGGGCCTTTGCGCGTCTGCAGGAGCCGCGGCCGCGCTAGGCTTGGGTGGTGATCCTCCGCCTTCGCCTGCCCCTCGCCCTCCTCTCGCTCTCCCTCCCTCTGGCGGGCGCCGCCGCCGCCGCGCCCGCGCCGGCCGCCGCATCCACCGAGCCCGTGACCGAGCCCGTCACTGTCGCGGCGCGCGACCCGCGCGTGGCGCTGCTGGACGCGATGGCCACGGAGCTCGCCCGAAACCAGCAGCAGCTGCGCCTGCAGAGCCACGAGCCGCCGTACTTCCTGAGCTACCAGCTCAAGGACTACGACGAGTACCAGGTGGCCGCCCGCTTCGGCGCGCTCTTCGAGGACGATGGCAGCCGCCAGCGCAAGCTCTACGTGGACGCGCGCGTGGGCTCCTACGACTTCGACAGCTCGGTGGCGGAGAACGAGTTCGAGATGAACTTCTCCACCAAGGGCCAGAGCTACATGGCGCGCAACGACGCGCCGCTGGACGACTCGCCGCTCGCGCTGCGCACCGCGCTGTGGCTCGCCACCGACAGCAAGTACAAGTCCGCGCTCTTCCAGTTCCTCAAGAAGAAGGGCGACAGCGTCTACACGGTGGACGACCCCAAGCGCCCGCCCTCCTTCAGCAAGGAACAGCCGCACCAGTTCGTGGAGCCGGCCAAGCCCTTCTCCTTCGCGCGCGAGCGCTGGGTGCAGCTCGCCCGCGCGACGAGCGCGCGCTTCAACGCGCACCCCGAGATCTTCGACTCCGAGGTGCGCATCACCGCGGACAAGGTGGTGCGCACCTTCGTCTCCAGCGAGGGCGCGCGCCTCATCACCGAGAGCACGCTGTACGGCGTGCACATCAGCGCGCTCACGCGTGCGCCGGACGGGCAGCTGCTGGACGACTCGCGCGACTTCTACGCCCCCACCGAGGCAGGGCTCCCCGGCGACGCAGCGATCGCCGAGGCCGCGCAGAAGGTCATCACCGAGCTGCTCGCCCTGCGCGAGGCGCCGGCCATCGACCCGTACACGGGCCCCGCCATCCTCGCGCCCGAGGCCGCGGGCGTCCTCTTCCACGAGGCGGTGGGCCACCGGCTTGAGGGCGAGCGCCAGGACGACGACAACGAGGGGAAGACCTTCGTGGGGCAGCTGGGCAAGCAGATGCTCCCGCCCTTCATCAGCCTCGTGGACGATCCCACCCGCGCGCAGGTGGAGGGCGAGCCGCTCAACGGCTACTACCTCTACGACGACGAGGGCGTGAAGGCCCAGCGCGCGGACCTGGTGGAGAACGGCGTGCTGCGCACCTACCTGCTCTCGCGCCACCCGGTGGAGGGCTTCCTGCACTCCAACGGCCACGGCCGCAGCCAGGGCGCGCTGCGCTCCATCGCGCGCATGGCGAACCTCATCGTGGAGTCCAAGCGCCAGGTGAGCGACGCCGAGCTCAAGCGCATGCTGATCGCCGAGGCCAAGCGCCAGGGCAAGCCCTACGGGCTCATCATCCGCGACATCACCGGCGGCAACACCAACACCTCGAGCTACGGCTACCAGGCCTTCAAGGGCGTGCCGCGCATGGTGTACCGGGTGGACGTGCGCGACGGGAAGGAGACCCTGGTGCGCGGCGTGGAGATCGTGGGCACGCCGCTGTCCGCGATGAACCGCATCCTCGCCACCGGCAAGAAGGCGGGGGTGTTCAACGGCTTCTGCGGCGCGGAGAGCGGCAACGTGCCGGTGTCCACCGTGGCTCCGTCCACCCTGCTGCAGGAGCTGGAGCTGCAGCGCGCGGTGGAGGGCAAGGACCGTCCGCCGCTCCTGCCCAGCCCCGCGGCGGCTGCCGCGCGCGCCCAGGCGCCCACGCCCTGAGGGCTCAGCGCGGCGCGACCGGAGCCGGAGCGGGCGCGGGCGGCTGAATCGGATCACCGGGCAGCGCCACGGTGTGCCGCAGCCGCCCGGGCCGGAAGCCGCGCAGGCGCACGTAGCGCAGGAAGTCCTGCAGGAAGCTGTCCACCGGCAGGCCCACCACGGACGCGAAGGCCTCGGGGAACGTGGGCCCGCGCTTCATCTCGGCGAGCAGCGCCCGCACGCGCGGCTCGCCGTAGCGCAGCACCAGGAAGGTGAAGGCCTGGTGCGCCGCGCCGTACACGAGGTCGCTCTCGTCGCGGTACAGCTCGTCCCCTGCGCGCAGGGGATCCTCGCCCGGAGAGGACTCGAGGTGGCGCGCGAGATCCTCGAGGCTGGCCCAGCGGCTGCCCTGCTCGGCCGTGTACGAGGCCATGCCCTCGCGGAACCAGAGCGGGATGCGCTTGCGCGACCAGCTCAGGCGCGAGGCGGCGAGCTGGTACATGAGGCAGTGGGTGAGCTCGTGCAGCATCAGCTCGTTCACCTCGCGCTGCGCCGCGCTGCCCAGGTACCAGGTGCTCGGAGACTGCACGAACACCTCGTCGTAGCGCGCCCACGCGCGCAGCCAGCCGTAGCCCGAGCGGTCCACCGCGTGCTCCAGCGCGCGGTGGCTGGGCAGCACCTGCACCTGCACGGGCTCATCCAGCGCGCCCCAGCGCGCGAGGCGGGGGCCGGCGCGCTCCAGTGCCTCGCGCACCTGCGCCGTCGCCTCGTCGTCGCCCTGGGCGTAGGCGAGCTGGAACTGCCCCACGGCCGTCCTCGCCGCGAGGTGCCCGCGCAGCTCGGGGGTGCTCGTGGCGCAGCCCGTCCCCAGCCAGAGCAGGGTGAGCGCCAGCGCCCACCGGACATGCCCCGTTCCCCTTTTCCCTGCGGCCTTCCTCACGCGTCTCCCCGCTCCACTCCGAGCCACCGCAGCACCTGCAGCCCCACGTCCGCCACGGTGGCCAGGGTCCCCAGCGGCTGCGGCTCGCCGAAGTACAGCACGGGCACGCGGTTGAGGGTGTGCTGGCGCGTGCGGAGGTCCTCCACATTGCCATGATCGCTACACACCAGCACCCGCGCGTCCGGCGGCCGCAGCCGCACCACCTCGCGGGCGAAGGCGTCGAAGGTGCCCAGCGCCTGGAGCGCAGCGTCCCAGTCCTGGGCGTGGCCCGCCTCGTCGGCGAGGTAGTGCTCGAAGAGGGTGAAGTCGTGGCCCTCGGCGATGCGCCAGAACACCTGCGCGGCCTCCTCGGGCGTGCGCGGGGGGAGGTCGAGCCCGCGTGCCCGCGGGCGCTCGCCCGTGACGTCGTGGCTCAGGCCCAGCCCCGCGCGAGCGTCGTCCAGCGTGCGCAGGGGGACCTTCGCCGCGGCGAAAGAGAGCGTGGAGGCCGAGGCGCGCAGCCGCCGCGTGGCCGCGGGGGGCAGCTGCAGGTCGGGCCCCGCGGAGGCGCGGCGCGCGAGTCCCAGCGCATCGAGGTAGGCGGCGGGGTAGGCGTTGGCGAAGGTGGCGCTGCGGCCCGCCTCCACCAGCCTGCGCACGAGCGAGTGCTCGGCGAGCAGTGCGCGCAGGGGGGCGTTGGGAAAGCCCAGCACGTGCTTGCCCAGCTGCGCCGGGGCGGGCAGGCCGGTGAGGATGGCCGTCTGGTTGCTCGCCGACTGAGGGCGCCCCGGCACGCCGAAGGTGGTGTCCACCGGCAGGCAGCGCCCGCCGTGCGGGAGGGGCTCGCCGGGCGCGTCGTGGAACTGGGAGAGCAGGTGGCCTGCCCGGGCGAGCGGGTTCTCGTCGGGTGCCTGCCGACCCACTCCCACCCCATCGATGAACAGGAGCGCGACGCGCACGGGAAGCGACTGTATCCTCGTTCCTGGAACCATGGCCCTCCACGGCGACCTCTTCAGCTTCCCGCTCCCCGAGCTGCTGCAGTGGCTGGACAGCTCGCGCAAGACCGGCGCCCTGCAGGTCTCGTGGGAAGGTGGGCAGCGAATCGTCTTCGTGCTCAGCGGACAGGTGATGGCGACCGCGAGCGTCGGCCAGCGCGAGCGCATCGCGCGGCTGCTCGAGCTCACCGGACTGTCCACCGGCTCACGCGTGCTGGGGGCCTTTGCCGCGCTCAAATCCGCAGGCGACGCCGACCCCACCTTCGCCGGCGTGGGCGTGGAGTCGCGCTGGGTGCGCGAGCTCGCGCGCGACGAGCTGTGCGCCGCGACCGCGGACCTCATCCAGGCGGGCGACGGCCAGTTCCACTGGACCGAGGACGCGGACCTGTCCGGCGAGGAGTGGACCCCGGCCGAGATGGGCATGCGCGAGCTGCTCTTCGAGTCGCTGCGCTGGGTGGACGAGCAGCCGGACGTGGAGAAGACCCTGCCCGCGGACTCGCTGCAGGTGCGCGCGCTGGCCAAGCCCGGCGCGAAGACGCCCACGCTGCAGCGCGCGGTGCTGCAGCTGAGCGCGGGTGGGCAGAGCCTGGGGCGGCTGCGGCTCTCGCTCGGCCTCAGCCGCACCGCCGTCACCCGGCGCATCTACGAGATGCGGCGGGTGAAGCTGGTGGCGGTGGACGGCGCGCCCCAGCTCGAGGCGGACCCCATCTCGGACATGCTGGAGAAGGGCGCGGTGCTGGTGCGCGAGGGCCAGCACGACGCGGCGGCGCTGGTGGCCAGCTCCCTGCTCGCGAGCGACCCCTCGGACCGGCGCGTGCGCGAGTTCGCGCGCCTGGTGCAGCAGGAGCACGTGGCGGCGCTCTACGCGGAGCTGCCGCCGCTGTCCGTGCCGCAGCTCTTCCACGATCCGGCCGCGCTCGCCCTCCTCAAGCCCGAGGAGCGGCAGATCGCGAGCCTGGTGAACGGGCAGTGGGACGTGTCCACCATCGTGCTCGCGAGCCCCGCGCGCGAGCTGGACACGCTGCGCACGCTCGCGAAGCTCACCCGGCTGGGGCTGCTGCAGCAGGCGTACTAGCCACCCGCCTAGGGACGGCCTGCGTCCGTATCCGGCAGCCCCGCGGCGTGCAGGCGGGCGAACACCTGCATCAGCACGTAGAGGCTGAAGGCCGCGTCGTCCACGCGCAGGTGGGTGCGCGTGGCGAGCCCCTCGAGCCGCAGCAGGTCTCCGCCGTCCACGCGCAGCAGGAAGGACTGGCGCTCCGGAGGCCCCTCGCCGGCGAAGGCGAGACCGCGGCGCACCGCCTCGAGGCAGGCCAGCACGCAGGCCGCGTTGTCGCCGCTCGCGAAGGCGGCCTCGGCGGCGCGCGCGTGATCGAAGAGGTCTCCGGGCGCGAGCGCGCTCGCGGCGCCCAGCGGGAGCTGGCCGGTGAGGGCAGGGGGCGCCACGGGCTGCACCGTGCGGGCGGCCGGGGCGCGCGGGCCGGTGGCCTGGGCCTGAGCCGAGGCAGGCGCCTGCTGCGGGCGGCTCGCGAGGTGCTGGGTGAGCTGGGCCTCGAGGCCCGCGCTGCCGCCCCCCGCCGCGCCGAACACCGGCGCCTGGGGCGCCGCGCGCGGGGCAGGGACGATGCGCTTGGCGCGCAGGTCCTTGATGACCAGGCGGGTGATGGCCTTGAGCGCGTCCAGCACGCCCACTCCGCTCGTCGCCTCGGTGGCGAAGTCCGGCACGCCGCGCGGGTTGAGCTCCGCGCGCAGCTGCTCCACGGGCAGCGCGCTCTCGAGGTCGCGCTTGTTGTACTGGATGACGAGCGGGAAGCGCTCGAGCCGGATGCCCTGCTCGAGCAGGTTCTCCTGCAGGTTCGCGAGCGACTCGCGGTTCGCGTCCATCGCCTCGGGCTGGGAGTCCGCGACGAAGACCACGCCGTCGGCGCCCTGCAGCACCAGCTTGCGGGTGGCGTTGTAGAAGACCTGGCCGGGCACGGTGTAGAGCGCGAGCCGCACCGAGCAGTCGCCGACCTTCTCCACCTTGATGGGCAGGAAGTCGAAGAAGAGCGTGCGGTCGCCCTCGGTGGCGATGGACATCATCTCGCCGCGGTGCGCCGGGCGCACGGTCTCGTAGACCTTGCGCAGGCTGGTGGTCTTCCCGGACAGACCCGGTCCGTAGAAGACGATCTTCGCGGCCACCTCGCGGGCCATGAGGTTCACGCTGCTCACGGAGAGAGCTTTCCTAGAACGACTTGGCGCCGCGCGCCAGTTGCCGACGGCACATTCGCCGGCGTCCCGGCCAGAAACTCGCTCGCGAGCAGCGCGAAGCAGGCCGCCTCCTTCGCCGCCTCGGGGAAGCCCAGCGCGTCCAGCGGGCGCACCGGCAGGGGCGCGAGCCTCCGGGTCAGCCCCTCCCAGAGCACGGGGTTGCGCGTGCCTCCGCCCGAGACGTACACGGCCTCCGGATGTGCGTGCGGAAGCACCCAGGCCTCCAGCGCGCGCGCCGTGGCCTCCACGGTGAACGCGGCCGCGGTGGCGAGCAGGTCCTCGGCCCGCAGGGGGCCGCGCTCGGCCCACAGCCGCTCCACCAGCGGCTCGCCGAAGCCCTCGCGCCCCGCGCTGCGCGGCGGGGGCTGCTGGAGGAAGGGGTGCGCGAGCAGGCGCTGCAGCAGCGCCGCGTCCACGCGCCCTGCGCGCGCGAGCCGCCCGTCCACGTCGCAGCGCAGCTGGCCGTCCGAGGCGCGCTGTGCGAGCCCGTCCAGCACCATGTTGCCGGGCCCCGTGTCGAAGGCGAGCGTGTCCTCGAGCCGGTCGCCCACCACGCTCACGTTCGCGATGCCGCCCACGTTGAGCAGCGCGCGCGTGTGGCCCGGGAGCCGGAACAGCGCCCAGTCGAGGTAGGGCACGAGCGGAGCGCCCTCGCCGCCGGCCGCGATGTCGCGCGTGCGGAAGTCGCTCACCACCGGGCAACCCGTGCGCTCGGCGATGACCGCGGGCTCACCGAGCTGCAGCGTGGAGGCCACGTGGCCCGGCGCCTCGGCGAGGCTCGGCGGCAGGTGCGCCACCGTCTGCCCGTGCGAGCCGATGGCCGCGATGGCCGCGGGGGTGAGGCCCGCCTTCGCGATGGCCGCGAGCGCGGCGCGCGCGAAGTGCTCGCCGAGCAGGAAGTTCAGCTCGCAGGCCTCGCGCACGTCGTGCAGCGCGAGCACCCGGTGGGTGAACTCGGGCGTGAAGGGCTCGGAGACGTGCGCGAGGAGCGTGAGGCGGAGGCTCGCCCCCGTGCCCTCGATGCGGCACACCGCCGCCTCGGCCGCGTCCACGCTGGTGCCCGAGAGCACTCCCACGCACAGGCGCACGCCGGGCTCTGCAGCTGGGGCCATGCCCCCGAGTTAACCGGGAAGGCGGCCGGGCTGCCAAACGGGGCTCCAGTGCTCGCTCGGCAGGTGGGCGGGAGCGCTGCAGTCCCGGGTGCCACGCTGGCCCCGGCCACGGGGACAGCGCTTCGCCCGGCACCCTCACCCCAGCCCTCTCCCAGAGGCAGAGGGGGACTCAGCAGGGCTCGAGGTCTCGCAGGGAGCGCCGTCGCAGCGCGCGGGCGGCCTCGGGGCGGGGAAGCCCCGTGAAGTGCATGGCGAGCGCGAGCCGCACCTCTCCGCCGGCCTCGGCGAGCAGCCTCGCAGCCCGCGCAGGGACGAGGCCGGTCAGCTCCGCCACGGTGCGCGCCGCCCGCGCCCGCAGCTTCGCGTTCGTGGGCTGCAGGCCCACCATGCGCCCGCGAAAGACGCTGCCCAGCTGCACGAAGGCCGCCGTGGTGAGGGCGTTGAGCACCAGCTTCGTCGCGGTCCCCGCCTTGAGGCGCGTGGAGCCCGAGACGAGCTCCGGCCCGGTGGCCACGTGGATCACCTGGTCCACGCCCCGCGCCCATGCGGGCGGCGGGTTGCAGCAGAGCAGCAGCGTGGTGGCGCCCGCGCGGCGCGCCTCTCCCAGCGCTCCGCGCACGAAGGGCGTGCGCCCGCTCGCGGTGATGCCGCAGACGACGTCGCGAGGGGTGGGGGAGAGCCGGCGAAGTCGTGCCGCGCCATCCTCCGCGCTGTCCTCCGCGCCCTCCACGGCGCGCGTGAGCGCCGCGCGCCCTCCGGCGATCAGCGCCTGGACCTGGCGGGGCGGGGCACCGAAGGTGGGCGGGCACTCGCTCGCGTCCAGCACGCCGAGCCGGCCGCTGGTTCCCGCGCCGACGTAGAGCAGACGACCGCCGTCACGCAGGGCACGCGCCACCCGGGAGGCCGCGCGGGCCACGTCCGGGAGCGCCGCGCCCACTGCGCGCACGGCAGCGAGATCGGCTTGATGCAGCCGACGGACGACCGACTCCACGGGGAGGAGGTCGAGGTCATCCGCCAGCGGGTGCAGCCGCTCCGTGGGCAGGAGCGCGGTCCTCGAGGGACGCGCGCCTCCGCCAGCAGAGCGCTTGCGACTCAAGCGGCCTTGGTCACCTTGCCCGCCTTGATGCAGCGGGTGCAGGCCAGCACGCGCTGGGTGCTGCCAGCGACGTTCGCGCGGACCTTCTGCAGGTTCGGCAGGGTGCGCTTCTTGGTCTTGTTGTTCGCGTGGCTGACGTTGTTACCCACCAGCGGACGCTTCCCACAGATGTCACACTTCCACGCCATGACCGCTAACTCCTTGAAAACAGGGCGAAATATCGCCGCCCATAGAAACGAGGGGCGGAACCTACCAGAAACCGCCTGGAAATCCAGCCGTTAAAGTGCAGCTAGCCCTTCAGAGGGTCCTTCTTCTTCAGGGTCTCCTGCACCAGCCGCGCGGCGCGCATGCCCGCGAGCAGCTCGCCCTCCAGCCCCAGGCCGGGCAGCACCTCGCGCCCGGCGAGCAGCAGGTTCTTCACCGGGGTGCGCTGGCCCAACCCGCTGACACCCAGGAAGGCTTCCGCCTCGAAGGCGTAGAGGGGGTGGGGGAGCAGGCGGCTGCCGCGCACGCCGCCCGCGTCCAGGTAGGGCGCGGAGCGCAGGAACCGCTTCTCCTTCACGAAAGGCAGCAGGTGCGAGAGCTGCGCGTCGATGCGCTCGGCGAGCTCCTTGAGGTGATCCTCGCCCAGGTCGCGCGCGCTCGCGGGCACGAAGGCCCCTGCGCAGATCACGCGCTGGCTCTCGTCCTCGCGCGGCGCCACGTCCTTGCCCGCCTGCTCCTTGCCGGGCAGCAGGCGCGCGGGGTGTTGCTGCAGGAGCAGCGGCCCCAGCGCATCGGCCGCCTGCGCCTCGCTGCCCGAGGGCTGCACCAGCGTGAGCTCTCCGAGCCCCTTGGGCAGCAGCTCCGCGGGGACCACCCAGTTCACGGTGAAGAGGAAGCGCTTGGTGGTGGAGAGGTCCAGGTGGGTGGCGAGGCTGCTCTGGCGCTTCTTGTCCGCGATGAGGCGGCGCAGCGCGCCCGCATCCGTGGCCGCGACGAGGCAGTTGCCGCGGTACAGCGTGTCCGAGCGCAGCACCTTGAGGCCCGCGAACTTGCCGCCCTCGAAGGAGAGCTCCTCCACGATGAAGGCCTCTCCGCCCTCGCGGGTGAGCACGTCCCCGCCCAGCTCGGTGATGCGCTTGGCGAGCAGCTCGCGCAGCCCCTCGCGCCCGCCGGGGAAGCGGTACGGGGAGCGCAGCGCCTGGGAGAGCGGCCGCGTGAGGGCGAGCGGGCCCTGCGGCGCGTCCAGGTGCGTGACGAAGGGCAGCAGCCCGCGCAGCAGCGCGCTCGCCGCGTCGTCGCCGCCCAGGCGCGAGGGGGCCTCGAGCGCCGGGTGCTGGCGCACCTGCTTGCGGAAGGCCCAGGTCTCGAACATGCCGTCCGGGGGCAGCTCGGGGCCGGCCTTGAAGAAGGCGTCCCCCTCCTCGTGCTGGCGCGAGGCCTGGGTGAGCGCCTCCTGCAGCGCGGCCGCCCCGTCGCCGAACTCGCGCGCGAGCTCCGCGCGGCGGCGCGCCTCGTCCGCGTGCAGGTCCACGCGGTGGCGCGGCAGCACCAGCTGCAGGTCGGGGTGGTGGGGCTTGAGCGCGCGCTGCACGGCGGTGGAGAGCCCCAGCTCCGTGAAGGCCTCCTCCACCGCGGGCATCGTCTTCAGGCTGGGGATGAGGCTGGGCGCGTAGGGCAGCAGGTAGCGGCCGTGCTCGTAGCCCGGGCCCATGCCGTCGTGCTCGACGAAGAGCACGCGGTGGCCGCGCTTGGCGAGCAGCGCCCCGGCGAGCGCACCGCCCAGCTGGCTGCCCAGGACGATGACGTCGTAGACGTGGCGGGAGGGGCCGGCGGGGATCTTCGGTCGGGCGGGGGGCTGCATCGGGGCCGCAGACTACACAACGGGCGCAGCCCCGGGGGAATGCAGTGAGGGGGGCCCTAGGCGCGCCCGGGGCTGCGCAGGGAGAGCTCGCCGACGGAGGGGCTCGCGCTCACCCGGGTGCGCGCGCCCTCGAGCGCCACCGCGCCCTGGGCCACGAGCCGCACCGCGAGCGGGTAGAGCTGGTGCTCCTCGGTGAGGATGCGCGCGGTGAGGGCCGCCTCGTCGTCCCCGGGGAGCACGGGCACGGCGGCCTGGGCGATGATCGGCCCCGTGTCGGTGCCCGCGTCCACGAAGTGCACGGTGCAGCCGGCCACCTTCACCCCGCGCTCGAGCGCCTGGCGCTGGGCGTGCAGCCCCGGGAAGGCGGGCAGCAGCGAGGGGTGGATGTTGAGGATGCGGCCCGCCCAGAAGTCGATGAAGGGCCGGCTCAGCAGGCGCATGAAGCCCGCGAGGCAGACCAGCTCCACGCCCGCCGCCTGCAGCGCGGCGAGCAGCGCCGCGTCGAAGGCCTCGCGGCTCCCGTAGCCCTGGTGCTCGAGCACCAGGGTGGGGACGCCCGCGCGGCGCGCGCGCTCGAGCGCGAAGGCCTCCGGCTTGTTGGAGACGACGAGCACGACCTCCGCCGGGAAGTCCGGCTGGGCGCAGGCGTCCAGCAGGGCCTGCAGGTTGCTGCCGCTGCCCGAGACCAGGACGCCCAGGCGCCGACGCGCCGTCACGGCTGCACGACCGCCGTGGCCTCGCCCGTGCCCTGCTCGATGCGACCCACCTCGCTCGCGTCCACGCCGCGCGCGCGCAGCACCTCGAGCGCGCGCGGGACGTCCGCGCGGGCGACCACGGCGATGAGGCCCAGGCCCATGTTGAAGGTGCTGTACATCTCGTCGCGCTCCACGCGGCCGAGCTTCTGGATGAGCCCGTAGATGGCGGGGCGCTTCCACGTCTTCTCGTCCAGCACCGCGCGGGTGCCGTCCGGCAGGCAGCGCGGCATGTTGCCGGGGATGCCGCTGCCAGTGATGTGCGCGAAGCCCTTCACCTTCACCTCGGCCATCAGCGCGAGCGCGTCCTTCACGTAGATGCGGGTGGGCTCGAGCAGCGCGTCCACGAGCGGGCGGTCCAGCCCCTCGGGCACCTGGTCCAGCGCGAGCTTCGCGTCGTCCAGCAGCACCTTGCGCGCGAGCGAGTAGCCGTTGGAGTGCAGGCCGCTCGAGGGCAGGCCGATGAGCGCGTCGCCCGGGACGATCTGCTTGCCGGTGATGAGCGCGCTCTTCTCCGCCACGCCCACGCAGAAGCCGGCGAGATCGTACTCGCCGCGCGCGTAGAAGCCGGGCAGCTCCGCCGTCTCGCCGCCCAGGAGCGTGCAGCCCGCCTGCTCGCAGCCATCCGCGATGCCGCGGATGACCTCGGCGGCCGCGTCCACCTCGAGCCGGCTGGTGGCGAAGTAGTCGAGGAAGAAGAGGGGCTCGGCGCCGCAGGTGAGGATGTCGTTGACGCTCATCGCCACCAGGTCGATGCCGATGGTGGAGTGGCGCCCCGCCATGAAGGCGACCTTCAGCTTGGTGCCCACGCCGTCGGTGCCGGCCACGAGCACCGGCTCCTTGTACTTGCCCGGCGGCAGGGCGAACAGGCCGCCGAACCCGCCCACGCCGCCCATCACCTCGGGGCGGGTGGTGCGCGCCGCAAAGGGTTTGATCCGCTCGACGAGCGCGTCGCCCGCCTCGATGTCCACGCCGCTCTGCTTGTAGGTCGTTCCCACGGTGCGGGCCTTCTACCGACTTTGGACGTACGATGCCACCTGCCCGATGAGCCTCCTCTCCCGCCGCCGCTTCGAAGTCCTCGCCCTCGCGCTCGCCGCGGTGCTCTGCACGCTGCACTGGCTCGCGGACACCACGCCCACCAACCCCGGGGCGGAGGGCGCCGCGCGGGCCGCCGGCGTGGGCGAGACGCTGGTGCGCGGCGCGCAGATCCTCGAGGGGCGCGCGACGGACCTGAAGTTCCGCCTGCGCGGGCCCCGCGCGCCGCACCCCGACGTGGTGGTGGTGGCCGTGGACGAGAAGAGCGCGCAGGCCTACGGGCTGTGGCCCTGGCCGCGCGAGCGCATGGCGCAGGCGGTGGACCGGCTGCGCGAGGCGGGCGTGCGCGCGGTGGGTCTGGACGCGATCTTCACGGACGCGGCGGGGGACGGGCGCATGCACGCGTACGCGGACGCGCTGCTCGCCTTCGACCGCGCGAGCCCGCAGCGCCCGCCGCCCGGAAGCAGCCTCGAGGCCTTCCGCGCGCTGCTGGCCGAGCAGAGCCTGAAGAACCCGGACGAGCAGCTCGCCCAGGCGCTCTCGCGCGCCCCCTTCGTGGTCCAGGGCGTCATCGCCTACGACGAGGCGGGCCGCGAGGCCTTCACCGAGCGCGCCGCCGAGCAGCGCGCCCTGCTCGAGCCGCACCTCTTGCGCCGCTTCCCGGGCAGCGTGCCCGGCTCGCAGCTGGAGGTGGACTTCCGCCAGGTGCCCGGCTGGCGCATGTACAGCGCCCAGATGGCGCTGCCGGTCATCGCGCGAGCCTCCCCGCGCGTGGGCTACTTCAACACCGCGCCGGACCCGGACGGCACCCTGCGGCGCGTGCCCACGCTCGCGAAGCTCGAGGCCCACGGCGGCTTCCTCGCCGCGCTCGAGGTGCAGACGGCCGCCGCCTACCTCGACGCCAGCGTGGAGCCGGTGTTCGACCCGGAACTGGGCAAGCTCACCGGCGTGCGGCTGCGGCGCGCGAGCGGGGCGCCGTACTTCGTCCCGCTGCAGACCTCCGAGCCCTACACCCTCATCAACCACCTGGGGCCCAGCAGCGCCTTTCGCACCTACAGCCTCTCGGACGTGCTCGACGGCAAGGTGGGGAAGCGCGAGCTCGCGGGCAAGGCGGTGCTCTTCGGCGTGACGCTGGTGGGGGACTACGATCAGCGCGTCACCCCCTTCAAGGAGATGGAGGCCGGCGTGTACGTGCACGCGAGCTTCCTCTCCAACATCCTCTCGCAGGACTTCCTCACCCGGCCTGCGTCCCTGCGCGGGCTCGAGCTGCTCTTCATGCTCCTGAGCGCGCTCGCGCTCGGGGTGCTGCTGCCGCGCGTCTCCTACGCCTGGAAGCTGGGTGCGGTGGCGCTGCTGGGCGCGGGCTGGCTCGCGCTGGACCAGCTGCTCTTCGAGCGCGGGCTGCAGGTGGCCACGGTGCTGCCGCTGGTGAACCTGCTCTCGGTGGCCTTCGGCACCATCTTCCTCGGCTACCTCTCGGTGGACCGCGAGAAGGGCGTGCTGCGCCAGACCTTCAAGCACTACCTCGACGCGAGCGTGATGGAGCAGATGCTCGCGCACCCCGAGAAGCTGAAGCTGGGCGGCGAGAAGAAGGAGCTGACGGTCCTCTTCTCGGACATCCGAGGCTTCACCACGCTGAGCGAGCGGATGACGCCCGAGGGGCTGGTGAAGTTCGTCAACGCCTACCTCACGCCGATGACGGACATCGTGTTCGAGCAGGGCGGCACGCTCGACAAGTACATCGGCGACGCGATCATGGCCTTCTGGGGTGCGCCGGTGGACCAGCCGGACCACGCGCTGCGCGCCTGCCGCGCGGCGCTGCGCTTCCTGGAGAAGCTCGAGGAGCTCAAGGCCCAGTGGCGCGCGCAGGGGCTGCCCGAGTTCGACATCGGGGTGGGCATCAACAGCGGCCCCATGAACGTGGGCAACATGGGCACCCACGGGCGCTTCAACTACACCGTGATGGGCGACGCGGTGAACCTGGCGAGCCGCCTGGAGGGCACGAACAAGGAGTACGAGACACGCGTGCTCATCTCCGAGGCCACCTGGCAGCGGGTGCGCGAGCAGGTGGTGGCGCGCCGGCTCGGCGCGGTGCGCGTGAAGGGCAAGCGCCGCCCGGTGCGCATCTACGAGCTGCGCGCGCTGGGCCAAGCGCAGGGCGCGGACGCCGAGGCGCTCGGGGCGTTCGAGGCCGGCGTGGACCACTTCGAGGCGCAAGCGTTCGACGAGGCGCAGGGCGCCTTCGAGCGCGTGCTGCAGCTGTGGCCCGAGGATGCGCCGAGCCGCCGCTACCTCGCGGAGCTCGAGGCGCTCAAGGCCCAGCCTCCGGGGCCCGGGTGGGATGGGGTGTACACGGCCACGCGCAAGTAGGCCGCACCATCACTTATTTGACCCTCTATTTGACCCTCGGGAAGAGGGCAGCTTAAGTCTGGAGACTTCATGGGCGCCGAGGAAACCCTCTTCCAGCGATTCGGCAAGGAGTTCGCCCGCGGCACGGTCCTCTTCAGCGAGGGCGAGCCCGGCAAGGAGATGTACGTCCTGCAGTCGGGGCGCGTGACCATCTCCAAGCAGGTGCGCGACGTGCAGAAGGTGCTCGCGGTGCTCGGGCCCGGCGAGTTCTTCGGCGAGATGGCGATCATCTCCAACAAGCCGCGCAACGCCTCGGCCACGGTGAGCGAGGATGCGAAGCTGCTGGTCATCGACCCCAAGACCTTCGAGGGGATGATCCGCGGCAACAGCGAGATCGCGGTGCGGATGATCAAGAAGCTCGCCGAGCGCCTGAGCGAGGCGGACGCGCAGATCGAGAACCTGCTGCTCTCCGACCCCTCCAGCCGCGTGGTGCACCAGATCCTCCAGGCGGCGCAGACGCGCGGCCGGGCGCTCGAGGAGGGCGTGGAGATCGAGCTGCCCGTGCGCGAGCTGCCGCGGCAGATCGGCGTGGGAGAGCCCGCCATCCGCAGCATGCTGGACCGGCTCACCCGCGCCGGCCTCATCGAGCGCAGCGGGGACCGGCTCACGGTCTACGACACGGCGCGCCTGCAGGACTTCCTGCAGTACCTCGAGATGAAGTGGAAGTTCGGAGACCTCTAGCGTGAAGCTCCAAGTGCTCGGCTGTCATGGAGGGGAGCTGCCCACGTGCCGCACCACGTGCTTCCTCGTCGATGACGTGCTCGCGCTGGACGCCGGCGCGCTCACCGGCACGCTCACGCTCGAGCGCCTGTGCAAGGTGGACCACATCCTCGTGGGCCACAGCCACTTCGACCACGTGAAGGACCTGCCGCTGCTCGCGGACCTGGTCATCGGGCGCCGCGAGCGGCCGGTCACCATCTGGGCCTCGCGCGAGTGCGCCCGGGCGCTGCGCGAGAACATGTTCAACGACGCGCTGTGGCCGGACTTCACGCGCATCCCCTCGCGCCGCAAGCCCGTGCTGCAGATCAAGACCTTCCGCGCCGGGAGCTCCTTCCAGGTGGGCCCCTACAAGGTCCGCAGCGTTCCGGTGAGCCACCCGGTGGAGTCCTGCGGCTTCGTCATCTCGGACGGGCAGAGCACGCTCGCGATGAGCGGCGACACCGGGCCCACCGAGCGCCTCTGGAAGGTGCTCAACCAGACCCCGGACCTCAAGGCGCTGCTGCTCGAGACCAGCTTTCCCAACGGGATGCAGGCGCTCGCGGACGTGTCCGGGCACCTCACCCCGCAGACGCTCGGCACCGAGCTGGCCAAGTTCCGCCGCAACGGCGCCGAGGTGCTGCTCTACCACCTCAAGCCGGCCTTCGTGGCGGAGCTCAAGCGCGAGCTCAAACACCTGCCGGTCGAGGTGCTGGAGCTGGGCGACACCTTCGAGTTCTAGGGCGTCGGAGGCTCAGCGCACGACGGCGTCGGTCTCGTGGTGGCGGTCCTGCACCACCACGGTCTCGGCCACCTTGTCGTGCAGGCACTGGCGGCTCGGGTCCCACATCACCTGGATGAAGCCCATGAAGCCGGTGAGCATGGACGCGGCGTAGCCGTGGAAGCGCTCGAAGGAGCGCCACAGCGTCATGGGGCGGCCGTCGATGCGCACCACGCGGATGCCAAAGAGGCGCTTGCCCGGGGTGTGGCCCTTCCAGAGCACGAGGAAGCCGATGAAGTACACGTAGCTCCAGCCGATGCCGAAGCCCAGGTCGTGCACGCTGACCATGAGGAAGTGGCGGATGCCGTGCTCCTCCTGGGCCTCCTTGAGCTCCTCCTCCAGCCGGTCCTTCGTCTTGTCCAGGCGCGCCACCTGCGCCGCGAGCGTGAGGTTGCGCCGCTGCAGGGTCGCGAGCTCCGCGAGGTGCGGATCCGGGGCCGCGCCCGCCGCCGCCGCGTCAGCCGGGGCGGCCACGGGCTGCGCCGGGGCGCCCGCCAGCGGCGAGAGCACGCGCGTGAGCTCGGCGCGCGAGACGTCCGAGATGGGCACGTCCTCGTTGTCCACCATCTCGAGCAGCATCCCGGCCGCGCGCGCAGGGTCCTTCTCCTTCTTCACCCGGGCGCCCAGCTTCTCGGCGAGCGCGCGCGCCTCCTCCGGGCTCGTCGTGGTGGCCAGGCGCATCAGCTCGCCTGCGCCCAGGCCCAGCGTGTTGAAGGTGATGGGGGACTCGCCGTGCCTCCCCTCGGCGCGCTCGCGCGCGTCGGAGGCGATCTCCTCCTCGTCCTCGCGGGCCTTCTCCTGTGCCTCCTGCTTCTCGTGCACGCGCGTGACCATGCGCCCCACGCCGATGAAGGCGATGCAGAGGGCGAAGGCGAGCGCGATGCGCGTGGTCTTCTGGCGCATCCACGTGGGCGCGAAGGGCCGGCCGGCTGCCCAGTAGAGGAGGGTGCCTGCGAAGGCCCCGGCGAGCAGCGCGAGCGAGCTGAAGGCCAGGCTGAGCACGCCCACCAGCGCGAGGTCCACCAGGATGGCGCCCAGGCGCTGGCGGCGGCGGGCGAGCGGGAGCCGGGCCACGTCGGGCGAGAGCGTGAAGTGCTCGGGGTGCAGGTGGGGCTCGTCGCCGTGGGTCCCGGCGTGCGCCGCGCCGTGCGCGCTGCCGTGGCCCGCCGCGGGGGCGAGGGCCGCGGGGGGCGTCCCGGCGGCGACCAACGGCGCGGTGGGAGTCTCGGGGGTGGGGGGACCGGACGGGGAGGAGGGGGCGCTCATGGCGGTGGGGACTGTAGCAAGACGGCGCAGCGCGGCACGAGGGAACGGTTGACGGAGGCGGCCCCGGCGGTTTAACCCGCCGCCCCATGGCCGCCTGGTTCTCGAAGAAGCCCCGCATCGCCGTGGACACCGAAGCGCCCGCGGACACCCGCTCCGCTCCCAGCCGCATGCAGGGGCTGTGGGCCAAGTGCGAGAGCTGCGACGAGATCATCTACCGCCAGGAGCTGGAGAAGAACTGGAACGTGTGCCCGCTGTGCGGCCACCACATGAACTGGCCCGCGCGCGTCCGGCTGCAGGCGTTGCTGGACGAGGGCAGCTTCGAGGAGTTCGACAAGGAGCTCGAGCCCGAGGACCCGCTCGGCTTCAGCGACTCCAAGAAGTACAAGGACCGCCTCAAGAGTACCCGCAAGGCGCTCGGCGAGAACGACGCCTTCATCTCCGGCGTGGGCCGCATCGAGAACCACCCGGTCTCGGTGGGCTGCTTCGTGTTCGAGTTCATGGGCGGCTCCATGGGCTCGGTGGTGGGCGAGAAGGTGACGCGCGTGTTCGAGCGCGCGCACGAGCTCAAGTGCCCGGCCATTGTGTTCAGCGCCTCGGGCGGCGCGCGCATGCAGGAGGGCATCTTCAGCCTCATGCAGATGGCGAAGACCTCTGCGGCCATCGCGCGCTTCCGCACCGGCACCAAGCCCTACGTCTCGGTGCTCCTGCACCCGACCACGGGCGGCGTCGCGGCCTCCTTCTCCTGGCTGGGCGACATCATCCTCGCCGAGCCCAAGGCGCTGATCGGCTTCGCGGGGCCGCGCGTGATCGAGCAGACCATCCGCCAGAAGCTGCCCGAGGGCTTCCAGCGCTCGGAGTTCCTCCTCGAGCACGGGATGATCGACGCCATCGTGCACCGCAAGGAGATGCGCACGAAGCTCGCCCAGGTCATCGGCCTGCTCGGCTAGGCGAGGGCCGGGGACGATGCCGCTCCCGCGCACGCCGGACGAGGCGCTGACCTTCCTCGCCAGCCTCTCGCCCTCCACCATCCGCCTGGGCCTCGAGCGCGTGCAGGCGGTGCTCGCCCAGCTGGGCCACCCCGAGCGCCGCTACCCCGCGCTGCACGTGGCGGGCACCAACGGCAAGGGCAGCACCTGCGCCTTCGCCGCCGCGGCGCTGCGCGCGGCGGGCCACCGCGTGGCGCTCTACACCTCGCCGCACCTGGTGCGCGTGAACGAGCGCATCCAGGTGGACGGCGAGGAGATCGAGGACGCGGTGCTGGGCAGGCGCATCCTCGAGGTGCTCGAGCGCGCGCCCGGGGCCGCCGAGGAGCTGACCTACTTCGAGTTCGGCACGGTGGTCGCGCTCTGGCACTTCGCGAGCGAGGCGGTGGACGTGGCGGTGCTCGAGACGGGGCTGGGCGGCCGGCTGGACGCCACCAACACCGCGCGCCCGCTCGTCACCGCGCTCACCCCCATCTCGATGGACCACCAGGCGCTGCTGGGGGACACGCTCGCGGCCATCGCGGGTGAGAAGGCGGGCATCCTCAAGCCGGGCGTGCCGGCGGTGTGCGCGCGCCAGGCGCCCGAGGCGCTCGCCGTCATCGAGGCGCGCGCGGCCGCAGTGGGCGCGCCGCTGCTGCTCGAGGGGCGCGACTTCGCGATGGAGGGGCAGGGCGCGGGGCTGCACTACCGCAGCGCCTCCGGGCACCTGGAGCGCCTGGTGCTCTCCCTTCGCGGCCCGCACCAGCGCCAGAACGCGGCCGTGGCGCTCGCGGCGCTGGAGCAGCTCTCGCAACGCGGCCTGGGCGTGAGCGCGCGCGCGGCGCGCGAGGGGCTCCTGCAGGCGCGCTGGCCCGGGCGGCTCGAAGAGCTCGGAGGCCTCGGAGGCCTCGGAGGCCTCGGGCTCGCCCCCCAGGCGACCGTGCTGCTGGACGGTGCGCACAACCCCGCGGGCGTGCAGGCCCTGCTCGCCGCGCTCGACGCCGAGTATCCGGGGCGCCGCGTACACGCGGTGTTCGGGGTGGTGGCGGACAAGGCGCTGGAGCCGATGGCGCGCGCGCTCTTCCCGCGCCTCGCCTCGCTGCACCTCACGCCGCTGGACACCCCGCGCTCCCTGCCCCCCGAGCGCTACCTGGACCTCGCCCGCTCCCTGTGTGGGCAGGTGTCGGCCTATCCGGTGCTGGACGCTGCGCTGGCGGGGGCGGCGGCCGCGTGCGGTCCGGGGGAGCTGCTGCTGTGCACCGGCTCGCTCTTCCTCGTGGGCGCGGTGTCCGGGCTCGCACGCGCGCGCGCCTGAGCCTTGGCGCGCTGCAGCAGCGACCGTAGATTGGCGCGAGATGCGCCTCCCCCACCCGCGCGCCACGCCGTCCGAGAGCTCCGCGGGCACCCGTGCGCCCACGGTGGACGAGGTGAGCTTCCGCTCGCTGTACGCGAAGACGCAGTACGTGGTGGAGACGGAGGACGGCTGGTCGCTGGCCGTCACCCGCTACCGCCCGCTGGAGCAGCCCTTCGCGCAGCCGCTGTTCGGCGAGCCGCTGCTGCTCGTGCACGGCTTCTCGCAGAACCGCCACACGTGGACGAGCGGCGAGTTCGTGAAGAACCTGCTGTACTTCGGCGTGGACATCCACGTGCTGGAGCTGCGCGGCCACGGCAAGAGCTCGCTCGCGCTGCAGCGTGAGCGCGCACGGCACTTCGGGCGGCCCCTGCCGGCGGACCTCGACTACGGCTGGGACCTGGACAGCTACTTCCTCTACGACCTGCCCGCGGCGGTGGCCGCGGTGAAGCGGGTGACGGGCCGCGAGCGCATCTTCTACTGCGGCCACTCCATGGGAGGCATGCTCGGCTACGGCTACGCCGGCCTCCGCGACGACTTCGAGGGGCTCATCACCATCGGTGCGCCGGCGGACCTGGGGCGCGGCTTCCTCGCGCTGCGCGCGCTCGCGCTCACGGCGCCCGCGGTGGGGGGCCTCATCGACGCGGCGCTCGCCGGGGTGAACCTGGGACGCGGGGGGCAGCAGCGGCTCGCCAACGGGGCGCGCGCGCTGCTGGGCCGCCCGCGCGAGGCCCCCCGCGAGCCGGTGTCCTTCCGCTACGTGCCGGTGAACAGCTGGCTGCGCTTCCTCGAGCGCCAGCTCGCGCGCGCCGAGGAGTTCCCGCTCTACGAGCGCGTCACCACGCGGGTGAACTGGCTGTCCAACCCGAAGCGGGTGAGCGCCCAGGACATCCGCTGGCTGCTGCGCGAGGGCGGTGAGCGCGAGCCGCGCAAGGTGATGGAGCAGTTCGCGCGGTGGATCCGCAAGGGCGAGCTCACCTGCTACCGCACCGGCTACGACTTCAAGCGCGGCTTCGCGAAGATCCGCGTCCCCATGGCGATCATCTTCGGGGACCTGGATCCGCTCGCCTCGGTGGCCTCCACGCGCAGCGTGTACCGCGCCGCGCAGAGCGAATATCTCCTCTGGCGGCCGGTGAAGGGCAACAGCCACATCGAGCTCACCATGGGGCACGACATCCGGCAGATCTGCTACGACATCAAGAACCTCATCGAGTACGCGTGCACCCACCGCGCGCGCCCGCCCTCGATGGCGCGCACGCGCTGAGCGCGCGGCGCTCTTTCCCGCCGTGGGCAGGGCAGGGGGGTGGAAAAGTTCCTGGCTGCCACCCGCGTGCTACCATTCCGGGGTTGCTGACCTGCCCCTGGAGTGGTCGATGAAGGCCTCGGCGCTGTCCCTGCTCGCTCTCGTGCTCACCCCGTTCCTCGCGCTCGCGCAGGGTCCGGCGGACCTCAACACCATCACCCGGGTAGAGGTGCGCGGCAACTCGGTGGTGATCACCGGGACGAAGAAGCCGAACTTCACCACCTTCACGATGACCGACCCCGCGCGGCTCGTGATCGACATCTCCGAGGCCGTCTTCTCCGGCGTGCCCGAGGAGCTGCCGGTGACCAACGGCACCGTCACCGGCATCCGCACCGCGAGCTACGGCTCCGAGGCCACCGCCATCGCGCGCGTGCTCATCGGCTTCTCGCGCGAGGTGGAGACCGACTTCCAGGCCGACGGCACCACCCTGGTGGTGAAGGTGCTCGGCGAGCCCGCGGCCGTGGCCCAGGCGGCGCCGCAGGCCCCCGCGCAGCAGCCTGCGGCGCAGCAGCCCGCCCCCGCGCAGCAGCCCGCCGCGGCGAAGCCCGCGGGCCCTGCGCCCGTGGCGGCCGCTCCCGCGGCCCCGGCCGATGCCGGCACCACGGGCGATGCGACGGCGGCCGCGCGCGCGGACCGCGACGCGCAGGAGAAGGCCGCGGCCCAGGCGGCCGCCGCGGCGAAGGCGGACCGCGACGCGCAGGAGAAGGCGGCGGCGCAGGCCGCGGCCGCGGCGAAGGCGGACCAGGAGGCGCTGCAGAAGGCCGCGGCGGAGGCCACGGCGCGCAACGATCAGCAGCGGCGCGAGCAGGCCCAGGCGAAGGCGGACGCCGAGAAGCAGGCCAAGGCCGACGCGGCGAAGCAGGCGCAGGCCGAGAAGCAGGCCCAGGCCGATGCGGCTGCCGCGGCGAAGGCCGAGAAGCAGCGGCTCGCCGAGGAGGCCAGGAAGGCCGAGGCCGAGAAGAAGGCCCAGGCGCAGGCGGAGAAGCAGCGCGCCGCCGAGGAGGCGCGCGCCGCGGCCGACGCAAAGAAGGCCGAGGCCCAGAAGGAGGCGCAGGCGCGCGCGGCGGAGGCTGCCGACAAGAAGCAGGCCGACGCCGAGGCCCGGCGCCAGGCGGCCGCCGAGGCGCAGGAGAAGAAGCGCGCGGACGCCGAGGCGAAGAAGCAGGCGCTCGCGGACGCGCGTGCCGAGCGGGCCGAGGCGGCGCGCGCCAAGCGCGAGGCGCAGGCGTCCCAGGGGGCCGAGGGCTCCGGGGACGGGCAGCTCGCCGTGCGCGGGGGCCGCAGCACCATGACCTTCGTGGGCTTCAAGCAGGAGGCGAGCAGCTCGCGCGTGTTCGTGCGCACCTCCGCCCCCGTCCGCTACACGGTGAGCGAGGGCGAGGGCGGCACGCTGATCCTTGAACTGGAGAACACCCGGATCGGCCTCACCAACAATACGCGCGCGCTGGACACCTCGTTCTTCGATACTGCGGTCGCGGCGGTGGACCCGTCGGCGGGGCCGTCTCGCACCGTGCGGATCGCGATCCGCCTCAAGTCGCAGGTGCCCTACCAGGCGCGGCAGGAGGGCAACGAGGTGTCGCTGGAGTTCCCGCGCCCGTCCCGGCGCTGACCGCGCACGCCGCGGAGGACGGCGTTCGAAACGGTCATGATCCTCCTGCTCCCCGTGACCGCTGCGCTGCTCGTTTCGGCGCAGATTCCGCTGTCGATGCAGCTGGAGCTGCCCACGGGAGACGTCGCCGAGCTCTCGGCGGACGAGCTCGTGGTGGAGAACGGCTTCCAGAGCCTCTCGGCGCGCGGCCACACGGTGATGCGCACCGGTGAGCTGCTGCTGCGCGCCGACGAGCTGAGCTACGACCAGACGCAGGAGCGGGCGGTCGCGCGCGGCAACGTGATGCTGGTGCGCGGGCTCTTCGCCGCCGTGGCGGACGAGATCTCGGTGGACATCAAGTCCTTCGAGGCCAACGTCAAGGGCGGCGTCTTCATGCAGAAGAAGAACGTCTCGGTGGAGCAGCTGCTCGCCACGAAGACGCCCAAGGAGCTGCGCGAGATAGGCGAAACCCCGGTGATCATCACCGGCACCCGCATCCGGCGCACCGGGGCCAACGGCTTCGCGGTGGACGACCTCGCCTTCACGCCTTGCGAGTGCGACCCGAAGGAGCCCTCGTGGCGCGTGGAGGCCAAGCGCGCGAAGGTGGAGGTGGGCGAGCGCGCCATCCTCAGCTGGCCGGTCGTCTACGTGTACTCGGTGCCGGTGTTCGCGCTGCCCTGGCTCTACCTGCCCCTGTCCGAGCGGCGCTCGGGCGTGCTGGTGCCCAAGATCACGAAGACCGCCCTCAACGGCCCCCAGCTCGAGCAGCCCTTCTTCCTCACGCTGGGCCGCAGCTACGATCTCACCCTCACGCCGGGCTTCTACCTGGGCTCGTCCGCGCGCGACGTGGACCCGAACCCGGACGTGGACCGGCGCGAGCCGAACCTGGTGGGCGTGCGGGGGCCCCGGCTGCACACCGAGTTCCGCTACGTGCCCAGCGAGCGCACCTCGGGGCGGCTCAGCCTCGGCCTCATCGACGACTCGCGCCCGCGCCGCGACCCGCTCGCCTTCGCCTTCTTCCGCGACGCGGACGGCCGCATCGTGCAGGCCCAGCGCGGCCTGCGCGGCGAGGCGAGCCTGCAGCACGTGCAGGACCTGGGCGGAGGCTTCCACGACCGCGTGGACGCGTCGTTCGTCTCGGACGGCTACTACACGCGCGACCTCATCGCGGACATCATCGCGCGAGAGGTGGGCTACCTGCGCAGCACCGGCGTGGCCTACCACCGCGACGACGACCACTACCTGGGCCTGGACATCTCGCTGCGCCAGGATCTGCGCAACGGCTACAGCTTCCTGGGCACGGACCGCTACCCCGCGGGCATCGCCGAGCTGCCCAACGGGCCCCGCGCAGGCGACGTCATCATCCAGCCGGGCACGCTGCACCGGCTGCCGGCCCTCACCTGGGCCCTGCCCGAGCGTGCCCTGGGCCGCGTGCTCTCCGGCAGCCTGCGGGTGGAGTTCAGCCGGCTGTCGCCCCTCACGAGCTCCTTCGACGACGCGGGCGAGAACGGCCTCGTGGACGAGCGCGGCATCTACCTGGTGCGCGATGCCCCGGACGCGCCGCCGCGCATCGTCACGGACACGCTGCAGGCCAACGGCCGCTACGACGGCGCGGACCGCGAGTCGCGCGACCGGCTGGACCTCTTCCCCCGCCTCTCGGGCTCCTGGGCGCTGGGGCCCTACCTGCGGCTCACGCCCTCGCTCGCGGTGCGCCAGGATCTCGCGTTCGGCGAGCTCACCGGGCGCTTCGCCCAGCGCGGCTACCCGCTCGCAGGGGTGGTGCTCGACAGCGAGCTGGCGCGCACCTACGACTGGAAGCACAAGGCGCTGTTCCGCCACGTGGTCGCGCCGCGCGTGGAGCTGCGCATGGTGCCGCTCACCTGGGGCGGCCTGCTGGGCACCGGGCGCAGCGTCGCCGGGCGCGCGCCGGGCACCGTGTACGACGAGATCGACGCGGCGCTGCCGCGCGCGAGCGACCCGCGCGCCCCCGGCTTCCTGCACGCCGTGGTGGAGGTGGACCAGCGCCTCTTCCACCGGCGCGACGGGGCGACCCAGGAGGTGCTGCGCCTGGACCTGGGCCAGGGCTTCGACCTCAGCTCGCTCGCGGACCGCGTGCTGCAGTCGGATGCGCCCGCCGAGGGCTCGCGCCTGCGCGACACCTACGCCCGCCTCAGCGCCCAGAGCGGGCCCTTCCGCGCCACCGGCATCGCCCGCTACGACCTGCCCTCGGGGCAGTTCACCCAGATCAGCGGCAACGTCACCATCGACAACGGCAAGGGCGAGCTGCTCTTCGCCCAGTACGACGACCTCGTGAACGTGGGCTCGGACGCGCTGCGCCGGGGGATCGACGCCCTGGTCGGTCCCCCGGCGACCAGCACGGCGCGTGCTCGGCAGCTCTTCACCGGCGCGCGATTGACGATGGGCATCGGCCTCGGGTTGCGGTACGAGGCCATCGTGCAACCGCTGGATCCGAAGAACGTCCTCGCGCAGCAGGTGTTCGGCCTGTCCTACGGCCCCGCCTGTGACTGCTGGCGCCTCGAGGGCGTGCTCATCAAGCGCCGGGACGTGCCCGGCCTCGATTTCGGGGCCAACTTCACCATCGCGCGCTTCGGCTCCTTCGGGACCTGAGCGCCCGGAATCGTGCGGGTGGGCGGCGGGTTCTTGTGTGCCGCAGCACATACGGAGGGTAGGGGCGTCTTGTCGGAACTTGGAAAGAGGATCGGTCAGCGAATCCGCGAGCTGCGCACGCAGCGGCCCGAGCGCTGGACCCAGGAAGAGCTCGCGGAGCGCGCGCAGATCAGCGTGTCGTTCCTCTCCATGATCGAGCGCGGTGAGCGCGTCGCCCACCTGGAGACGCTCGCCGCGCTGGCGAGCGCCCTGGGCGTCAGCCTCGGGGAGCTCTTCGCCGGCACGGAGCAGTCCCCGGCGCAGACCGAGGATCTGCTGCGCCCCCTGTCCGACTTCGCCCGCGCCCGCGGGCTGACCTCGCGCGACGTGGACCGCCTCCTGGGCGTGGCCCGCGTGATGTTCAGCGGCTCCGCGGCCTGAGCGGCATAGCGGCAGCGCAATTCTCCAGCGACACGCTCCGGCATCTCCGGCCGGGCGCGCACATGGCTTGACGGGTTCGAGAGCGGGCCGGGAAGATGCCGCTCGCCAGCTCGCCTGCTGTGCGTTCCCCCGAAGGAGCACGTGTCGATGCCTCGCGGACTCGCGGTGTGTGTGGCCCTGTCCTGCAGCCTGCTCGGATGCTCCCAGGGAGATCCCGCCTCCCTCGAGTTCGTGGACCTGGCGCCCGCGCAGCCGCGGCTCGGGGAGACGGTCACCGTGCGCTTCCGGGCCGTGGACGAGCGGGGCGAGCCCCAGCAGGGCACCCCCGTGACCTTCTCGCTCCAGGGCGAGCCCCCCGGGGTCGAGCTGGGCGACACCGAGGTGCGCACCACGGTGGGTGACGGCCTCGCCATCACCACGCTCAAGGCGACCGGCCGCGTGGCCTCGGCCGTGGTCGTGGCGAAGGCGGGCAACACGCAGGCGCTCAGCCAGCCCATCTCCTTCGCCGGCGCCGAGGCCAGCTCCCGCCAGCTCACCTTCCAGTGCGGCCCCGTCGCGGGCGCGGCCTCCGGCGGGCGCCACGCCATCGGGGCGTACGACAGCACGCGCAGCCTCATCGCGGGCGTGAAGCTCGAGTGCACGGCCCACCTCGGCGACCGCAACGGCGACGGCGTGCCGGGCGTGCAGGTGTCCTTCCTCACCGAGGCGGGCACCATCGGGCCCAGCAGCACCTCGCTCACCGACGTGGTGGGCAACGCCGCGGTGCTCTACAAGACCTCGCTGCCCCTGCCCGTGGACGTGGAGCCGGCCACCTTCAGCTGGACCCCTCCGGTGGACGCCACCCACACCGGCGAGCTCGTCGCCCCGCTCTGGATGCACCCCTTCGAGTGGATGCAGAACCCCGTCGCGGGCTACGGCACGGCCGCCACCCTCGAGGAGCCGCGGCGCCCGGATCCCATCCTCCCCGGCCGGGTGAACAACCCCCGCGACAACCTGGTCACGCTCATTGCCATCACCACGGGCGAGGAGGCCTTCGAGGACCGCAACAACAACGGCACCTGGGACACGGGCGAGCCCTTCGTGGACCTCACCGAGCCCTTCGTGGACGCGAACGACAGCGGCACCTGGGAGCCCGGCGAGCGCTTCGTGGACGCGAACGGCAACGGCACCTGGGACGGCAAGAACGGCCGCTACGACGCGAGCACCCTCATCTGGGCGCAGGAGCGCATCCTCTGGACCGGCTGGCCGGACGACCGCGACCGCGACCCCGCCAACACCCCCACCGTGCGCCAGGTCTCCCCCGCGGCAGGTGCCATCGCGCTGGGGCACTTCGGCCGCCAGAAGGTGGTCATCCTCATCGACGACCCCTGGTTCAACCCTCCGGCGCAGAACGGCGAGGGCGATGGCTGCGCCTCCACCGACAGCGTGGTGCGGGTGACGAGCGAGACCCTGTTCGGGATGCGCTTCACCTACGCGCCCGCCGCCCCGCTCGTGTACCGGGTGGAGGACGTGCACGACCCGGCATCCAACCCCCAGCCCGCCCCATTCCCGAGCGCCGTGGCCTGGGAGACCACCCCCCGGTGCAGCTTCACCGCCTCGGACAAGGATGGGCACGTGGTGTCGGTGTTCGCCCCGCGCGTGTTCGGCACCGTGCTCTGAGCGCGCGTGCTCGCCCACGCCCCCGGTTGACCGCACCCGCGTGCGCTCGTTAGGGTGTCCTGACCGATTGGAAAATCAATCGCGGCGGAGGCAGACGTGACCCAGCAGCGCAAGGCGACGGCGGTGGCGGCGGCAGCAGGGGGCGCGGGGCCGAAGGAGCCGGCGCCCAAGAACCCGGCCCCGAAGGAAGGCGACCGGCGCCGCACCATCCTGCGCGCCGCGATCGACGTGTTCGCGCGCAAGGGCTACCACGGCTGCCGCATCGCG
The DNA here is from genome assembly GCF_009659535.1 of Aggregicoccus sp. 17bor-14. Lineage (NCBI taxonomy): Bacteria > Pseudomonadati > Myxococcota > Myxococcia > Myxococcales > Myxococcaceae > Aggregicoccus > Aggregicoccus sp. 17bor-14. The sequence goes on along the minus strand of NZ_VJZZ01000001.1, from coordinate 722,699 downwards.
GACGTGGCGCGCGAGGCGGGCGTCGCCTACGGGCTCGTCTACCACTACTTCAAGAACAAGGACGAGCTGCTCGAGTCCGTGTTCGACGCAGGCTGGACGGGCTTCGTCACCCGCCTGCGCGCGGTGGCCGAGGGCGAGGGCAGCCTCGTGCAGAAGGTGTACGGCATCTCGGCGGTGGCCTTCGAGGCGTACCGGGTGGACCCGCGCGCGGTGCGCGTGCTCATCCTGGAGATCGCCCGCAGCCCGGCCGGCAGCCGGGTGAACCGCGAGACGGCGTTCTCCGAGGTGATCAAGATGTCCGCGCAGATGCTCGCCCAGGCGCAAGGAGCGGGTGAGCTGCGCGCGGACGTGGACCCGCTGCTCGCCGCGGCGCTGCTCTTCGGCGCCATCGAGATGGGCCTCACCGCCTTCGTCGTGGGCCTCATGGACTCGCGCGACACGGCGGCGCTCGAGCGGGCGCAGGCCCAGATCGCCGAGTCCTTTCTGCGCGGCGTCCACTCGGGCGCCGGAACGGAGCTCGCGTGGAAGCCGGAGAAGTCCTCTACCAAGCTGAAGGCCAGCAAGCGCTCCTGACGCTCTCGCGGCCGCGGGCGCGCAACGCGCTCTCGCCCGTGCTCCTGCAGGGGCTGATGGCTGCGCTCGCGCGGGCCGAGGCGGACCCGGCCGTGCGCGTCATCGTGCTCACCGGCGCCGGGGACCGCGCCTTCTGCGCGGGCGGAGACCTGGGCAGCCTCTCGGCGGAAGGCGGCTTCCTCGCGGGCCACGACGGGCGGCGCGCCTACGCCGAGCTGCTCCTGCGGCTGCAGGGGGTGGGCAAGCCCACGATCGCGCGCGTCAACGGCCACGCGCTCGCGGGCGGCCTGGGCCTGGTGCTCGCGTGCGACCTCGCCGTGGCGGTGGAGGGCGCGGAGCTGGGTACCCCCGAGGTGGACGTGGGGCTGTTCCCCATGATGCTGATGGCGCTGCTGCAGCGGCACCTGGGGCGCAAGCGCGCGCTGGAGCTGGTGCTCACCGGGGACCGGCTGCCCGCCCGCGAGGCGTTCGCGCTGGGGCTGCTCAACCGCGTGGTGCCCGCGGCCGAGCTGGACGCGGCCGTGGCGGCGCTCGCGGGGAAGCTCGCGGGCAAGAGCCAGGCGGTGCTGCGGCTGGGGCGGCGCGCCTTCTTCGCGGCCGAAGATCTGCCCCTGCCGGCCGCGCTCGAGCACCTCGCCAGCCAGCTCTCGCTCAACGTGCTCACCGAGGACGCCGCCGAGGGCGTGACGGCGTTCCTGGAGAAGCGCGCGCCGCAGTGGAAGGACCGCTGAAGCACACCCGGTAGGGGAGAGACACCATGGCAAGCAGCACGCAGAGCAGGGCCTCCGGCGACAAGGTCATCGTGACGTGCGCGCTCACGGGCGTGCTCGCGCGCCGCGAGCAGTGTCCCCACCTGCCGTACTCGCCGGTGGAGATCGCCGAGGAGGCGCGGCGCGCGTACGAGGCGGGCGCCGCGGTGGTGCACATCCACGGCCGCGAGCCGGACACCGGCGAGCAGAGCTGGAGCGCGGATATCTACGGGCAGATCAAGGCCGAGGTGCAGAAGCGCTGCCCCATCGTCATCAACTTCTCCACCGGCGGCTTCAACATGGGGGTGGAGGGGGACGCGGCGAAGCAGGAGCGGCTCGCGTACGTGTGGAAGACGCGGCCCGAGATGGCCGCGCTCAACATGGGCTCGATGAACTACGCGAAGTACTCGGAGAAGCGCCGCGACTTCGTCTTCGACTTCGTCTTCCCCAACCCCTTCTCGGACATCCTCATGGCGGCGCGCGCCATGCGCGAGGGCGGGGTGAAGCCGGAGCTGGAGTGCTTCGACCTCGGGCACATCCACAACGCCGAGCCGCTGCTCGCGATGGGCGCGCTCAAGGGCCCGCTGCAGTACTCGTTCATCCTCGGCGTGCTCGGAGGCGTCGCGCCCACGGCGCAGAACCTCGCGCACATGGCCGCGCAGATCCGCCCCGGGGACACCTGGGAGGTCATCGGCATCTCCAAGGTGCAGTGGCCGCTGGTGATGGCGGCGCTCACCCTGGGCGGCAACATCCGCGTGGGGCTCGAGGACAACTTCTACCTGGACGTGGCCGGCACCCAGATGGCCCAGGGCAACGGCCCGCTCGTGGAGAAGGCGGTGCGGCTCGCGCGCGACGCGGGCCGCGAGCCCATGAGCCCGGACGAGGCGCGCCGCGCCCTCTCGCTGCCGCAGGCCTGGTAGCGGCTAGGGGAAGGGCAGGGCGAGCAGCGTCTCCGGGTCCACCCAGAGCCCGTCCGCCTTCGCGCCCCAGTGCAGGTGCGGGCCCGTCACGCGGCCCGTGTTGCCCACCTTGCCCAGCGGCTGGCCGCGCGCGAGCTGCTGCCCCTCCTTCACCAGCACTTCGCTCAGGTGGAAGTACGCGGTGTAGAGCCCGGCGCCGTGGTGCAGCAGCACCGTCTGGCCCGAGCCGAGGCAGTCGCGCACCAGCACCACCGTGCCCGCGTTCGCCGCGGCCACCGGCGCCCCGATGCGTCCGTCGAGGTCCGCGCCGTAGTGCTGGCTCTTGAGCTGCCCGTTGAAGGTGCGCCGCTGCCCGTAGTGCGCGGTGAGCTTCGCCTTGCGCGGCCAGGCGAAGGCCCCCTGGAAGAGCAGCGGCTGCGAGGGCTGCCCGTAGGCGCGCGCGAGCGCCTCCTGGTCCGCCTGGATGCGGGCCTTGAGCTCGGGCGGCGGGTCGACGAACTGCGAGTCCACCTTCAGCTCGCTCGCGGGGTAGGCCGGGTCCACCACCTGCAGCTCGGCGCTCAGCGGCGGGGAGGGCGGGGCCTCGGCCTGCACCGTCACCGCGAGCGCGCCGGGAGCCTGCTCGACCGGCAGTCCCGTCACGGCGAGGAAGCCGCCGGGCGCGGCGACGAAGTGCAGGGCGCGGCCCGCGAGCGTCCCCGTGGGAGCCTCGCGCACGCCCTCCACGCGCACCAGCACCGGGTCGCCGGGCTTCGCGCGCATGGGCTGCACGCTCAGGCGCGGGCCCTCTGCACGCGCCGGGAGCGCGAGCAGCAGGAGCAGCAGCAGGGAGGAGACCGGGGGGAGGGAGGGACGCAGCAGCGGACGCACCCGCGCAAGCATGGCGAGGCAGGGAGGGAAGGGTCAATGGAGCCCGAGTGACCTCCAGCGACACCTGGCCCCCGCGCCCGGCGAGGGAGCAGGAGGGCAGGCGCGTGCATGCGTGACGCACCGTTCCGACCCGGGTCCGCGGGCCCTACCTTCCAGGGACAATTGTCCTTTCCCAAGAGGAGACACGGATGCCCCGTACTTACAGCTACGACCACTTCCAGGTTCCGAAGTCCCTGCCGAAGCAGCAGGCCAGCCTGCGCGACGAGGACAAACAGCACCTGAGCGAGGTCACCAGCGTGGGGAACACGGGCGTGCACTACGGGAAGAGCCACGCGGAGACGGAGCACATCCTCCAGGCGCGCAAGATGGCGCGCCAGCTCGAGGAGCTCGCCGCGCCCACGCTTGCCGGGGAGGAGAAGCTCTCCAGGCCCGCCGAGTCCCGGCGCTCGAAGAAGAAGGCCGCGGCGGCCGCGGAGAAGGCTGCGAGCACCGGCCCCACCGCGCCCATCGGCGCGCTGCCCACCCTGGACGAGGCCCCGGTGGCCGAGTCGCCCGAGGGCCAGGGGCTGTGGGGCGTGCTGGACGAGGGCCAGCGCCAGCTGCGCGCCCTGCAGGGCGCGCTGGGCGATGCGCGCGCGGCGGCAGGAAGGCTCGCCTCGCTCCCGCTCGAGGCGGTGCGCGAGGCGGCTCGGCTCGCGGCGCAGCGGCTGCACCTCGTTCACGGCTAGGGCGGGAGGGCCCGGGTGGAACTGACGCTCGTCTCGTACAACATCCACAGTGGCATCGGGACGGACGGTAAGTTCGACCTGCACCGCGTGGGCGAGGTGCTGCGCGAGCTGGACGCGGACATCATCGCCCTGCAGGAGGTGGGCGACTTCCGCGGCAAGACGAGCCGGGAGGACCAGCCCGAGCACCTCGCCGAGCTGCTCGGGCTGCACATGGCCTACGGCCCCAACGTAGTGAAGAACGGGCGGCGCTACGGCAACGCCATCCTCACCCGCCTGCCCATCCTCAAGAGCAAGAACTACGACCTGAGCGTGCCCAGGCGCGAGCCGCGCGGCGCGCTGCGCTGCGACCTGGACCTGGGCAACGGCCGGCCGCTGCACGTCTTCGCGCTGCACCTGGGGCTGGGAAGCGGCGAGCGCCGCGCGCAGGAGTCGCTGCTGCTGGGCTCGGACATCCTGCGCGATGCGGTGCGCAGCGACCCCGTGGTGGTGTGCGGCGACTTCAACCACTGGGGCCGCGGGCCCGTGGCGAGCTTCGTGCGGCGCGCCTTCGTGGACGCCGCGATGGAGCTGGGCACCATCGTGCCCAGCTACCCCTCGCGCCTGCCCTTCCTGCGCCTGGACCGCGTCTACGTGGACGCGGGCGTGCGGCCCGTGAGCATCCGTGCGCACCGCACGCCCCTGAGCGTGCGCGCCTCGGACCACCTGCCGGTGGTGCTGCGCTTCGAGGCGCCCGTGGGCGCCGGGATGGAGCCCGCTGCCCCGGTCGAGCTGATCGGCTAGGGCAGGGCGGCCCGCCGGGGGCGTCGGGCAGCAGACGTCCGCTCCCTGACGCTGGCCGCCTGCGGACAGATCCACGCCTGCCCGGTTGCCGCTCCCCACCCTGGTGCCTACGTTGGCCGGGCCTGTGATGACACGTGCGGCGACGAGGGAGCGCAGCGTCTTGGGAACCGAGATACCGGACCGCGGGATCACCGCCCTGATCAGCCGCATGGCGGACGGCTTCAGCCGGCTCGTCACCCAGCACATCGCGCTCGCGCGCCTCGAGCTCGCCGAGGACGCGCGCCAGATGGGCGCGGGCCTGGGCCGCATCGCCGCCTTCCTGCCCTTCGTGCTCACCGGCTACGCGCTGCTGTGCGGCGCGCTCTCGCTCGTGCTCGCGCGCTGGGTGGGCCTGGCCGGAGGGCTCGCGCTCGTGGGCGCGGCCAACGTGGTGGGCGGCGGGCTCGGGCTCGCACGCGCGCTGCAGGGCCTGCGCAGCGTGAAGGTGATGCACGGCACCCAGGAAGAGCTCAACCGCAGCGCCGCGGCGCTCGCCGCCCCGCCGCGCGCACCCACGGAGGGCCCCGATGGCCGCTGACTCGAACGCGAAGCTGCAGAGGACGCCCGAGCAGGTGCGGGCGGAGATCGAGCGCACGCGCGCGGACCTCGCGCTGCAGGTGACCGCGCTGCGCCAGGAGATGGACCGCGCCACGGACTGGCGCGGCTGGGTGCGCGAGCACCCGGTGGGCTTCGTCGCCGGCGCCTTCGTGCTCGGCTTCCTGCTCGCCGACCGCAGCTGAACGCTTTCCCCCCGTACCCCGCAGGACACCTCGAGAGACAGGAGATGGCTTCGATGGAGACCAACCCGCAGCAGTTCCAGGACAAGGCCCGCGAGCTCCAGCAGCGCGTGGTGCCGCAGCTCGAGGAGGCGGCGCAGAACCTCACCGACCTCAACAACCGGGTGGTGAGCTTCATCCGCGCCAACCCCGGCACCTGCCTCATCGGCGCGGTCGCCGTCGGCTTCCTCGTGGGCAAGCTGGCCTCGCGCCGCTAGTCCCTCCCGCCCCGCACCTTCCTCACCAGACACTCCGAAGCAATCAGGAGCACGAACTCATGTCGAACCACGAGAGCATGTCGGGCAACGGCCACGAGGGCGCACAGGGCCCCCGCGTCGGCGAGCGGGTGGACCAGCTGGGCGACAGCGCGCAGCAGTTCTTCAGCGACGCGCGCGGCGCCGTCCACGACCTCGGCGCGGGCCTGGACCTCAAGGGCCGCGTGCAGCGCAACCCCTACGGCATGGTGGCCGCGGCCATCGGCGTGGGCTACGTGCTCGGCGGCGGCCTCTTCACCCCGCTCACCGCGCGCATGCTGCGCGTGGGCGTGCGCATGGCGATGCTGCCCTTCGTGAAGGACGAGCTGATGGGCATGGCGGAGGCTGCGGTGCACGGCTTCGCCAGCGCCCGCGACGCGGCCAGCGGCGGCGGCTCCAGCGCGGTCTAGTCCCTCCCGGTCCTCTCCGGAGTCCCCTTGAACCTGCCCGCGAAGCTGCCGAAGCGCCTGAAGGACCTGCAGAAGCTGGACAGGGACGACCTGCTCGAGGTGCTCGGGCTGCAGGAGCGGCGCGCGCCCTCGGACGTGCTCCTGCCTGCGGTGGGCGCCTTCGCGGTGGGGGTGCTGGTGGGCGCGGGGCTGGGGCTGCTGCTCGCGCCGAAGGCGGGCCGCGCGCGGGGCCCGGGGCGCGGCCTCGCGGCCTCGCCCGGTGGAGCGGACGCGGGGCGCAGCACCGAGACGCCCTCGGCGATCGCGTCCGGCGCGCGCACGCTCTAGACGGGGCCTGCGAGGGCCGCTCGCCCCGCCTTCGCACGTCCGGGCTAGAGTGCGCAGCCATGTCCGCTCCGCTCGTCCCCCTGCCGGCGCTCGCCGAGGCTGCGCTCGCGCGGGTGCGCTCGCTCGAGACGCTGGAGGCCGCGTACGCCGCATGGCTCGAGCTGCGCCTCGCGCACGGCGCCCAGCGCCTGCGCTGGCGCGAGGAGGCGCAGCGCCTCGAGGAGCAGGGGGCCTTCCTGGTGGGCGCAGTGCGGGCCGCGGCCCCCGCGCCTGGTGCCCAGGCCGAGGCCCTCACCCGGCTGGATACCTTCGCGCGCGAGGCGGAAGCGAAGCTGCAGCAGGCGCGAGCGCGGCTCATGGGCGAGCAGCAGGCGGCGGAGGAGGTCCACCGCGCGGCGGACGCCGAGCTGCGCGCGGCCCTGCTGGCGCGCGCCGAGCGCTACCTCGCCCAGGCTCCGCCACGGCTGCACCTGATGCCCCGGCGCGTGGGGGGCGGGCGCAGCGTGCTGCACCTCGCGCGCGTCACGGACGACGCCGCGGTGCTGCTCTTGCGCCTCTTCACGGGCGCGCTGCCCACCCGCTACGGCTTCCTGCACGACGAGGCCACGGAGCAGGCCGGCCTCGAGCCCGCGCCGCTCTATGCGGAGGAGGGGGTGGGGGAGGAGGAAACGCGGCCGGACGCCGCCGCGCTCGAAGCGCGTCTGCGCCGGGGCGCGCCCTTCCTCCCGGTGCGCGGCTTCCTCCCGCTCTTCGTGTCCCGCGTGGACGGGAGCGAGGCCCTGTTCCGCTTCCGCCAGCGCGGGCCGGTGCTCGAGGCGGAGGTCGCGGACGACGGCGCCTTCCGCGCGGTGCTCACCCGCGAGGAGGCGGAGCGCTGCACGGGGCGGCTCCTGCGGCTGCAGCTGGAGGGCCGGCTCGCGCTCGAGGTCGAGGTGGGCTGAGCGGCCCACCCGCCGCGGGGTGCGTCTGCCGCCCACCTGGGGCCCGGGGCGAGCGCCGGGCCCAGGGAGAACCCCCAGAAAGCGACCCGCTCGGCGCTGGGAACGGCCCGCACTTCCGGTATCCTCCGGCGCGAAGTGCACGGTCCCCTCCAATCCGCCGGTCGCCTCTTCTTCAAGCGCCTGGGCTTCTCGCTCTTGCAGGCAGCCATCTTCGGCAGCCTGGTGGGCCTGCTCGTCCTGCTGCGCCCGCCGCGCCCCGGCGTGGACGACGGCGAGGGGCCTGCGCCGCGCACGCTGCTCGCGGGACCCGCCGGCTGGCTCGAGGGGCTCGAGCGCGGCGCCTACGACTGGCGCGCCCGCGAGCTGGGCCGGCGCTCCACCCGCTCGGACTCCGTGGTGGTGGTGGCCATCGACGACGCCACGCTGGGCGAGGCACGCCAGAGCGAGCACCCGGGCATCGCGAGCCACCCCTGGCCGCGCGAGATCGTCGGCGGGATGACCGGGCGGCTCGTGGACGAGGGCGCCTCGCTCGTCATCCTCGACCTCCTCTTCCCCGAGCTCAGCCCCCGCGCCTGCGCGACGCAGGGGCTCTCGCCGGCGGGCACCGCGGACGACGACTCCGCCTTCCGCGCCCAGCTGGACCAGAAGCCGGGCACCTCGCTGCTCGCGTTCTCGTGGAGCGGCGCGCGCGCGCTGCCGCCCAGCAGCCGGCTGTGGACGCACCGCGTGCGGGTGGGGCGCTTCCAGGACCTCGCCGGCGCGCGGCCGCAGGTGCAGGCGGTGCTTGCGAACCAGCGCCCCGCGTACGTGCTGCCGGCCGGGGACGGCGTGGAGGTGTGGGCGGGCGTGGCCAATGCCGACGAGGGCGTCGCCTTCGCGGGCCTGCTCGAGCTCAAGGGGCCGCCGCTGGTGCGCGAGCGGCGCGCCGCGGACGACGCCCACCGCGTCACCCCCGTGGACCTGCTGGTGTCCATGGCCGAGGTGCAGGTGGAGGGGCTGGACCCGGAGCAGCTGCCCGAGGCGCGCCAGCTGGCGCACCCGGTGGCCCCGCTGCTCGGCGAGAAGAGCGAGTACGGCTCGGTGACGGTCATCCCCGACCCGGACGGCGTGGTGCGCGGCATCCCGCACCTCGTGCGCTACGTGCCGCGCCAGGGGGAGAGCCACCTGCTGCCCTCGATGCCGCTCGCCGCCGCGATGAAGCTCGCCGGCACGCGCCGCCTGCGCTACGCGGACGGACAGCTGCACATCGGCGACCGCTTCCACGTCCCCATGGACGCGACGGGCTACAGCCTCGTGCGCTGGGATGCGCCCGAGGTGGGGCGGGGCAGCCGCGGCTCGCTCAAGCGCGCGATTCCCGCGTGGAACGTGCTCACCAACCTCTTCGACGTCATCTCGGGCGTGCCCCCGCGCAACGCGCAGGACCTGAGCGGCCGCGTGGTGGTGCTCACCAACACCTCCAGCTACGCGACCGACTTCAAGCCCACGCCCATCGGGCAGGTGACCCCCGGCGGCTCCATCCTCGGCCAGAGCCTCGCCAACATCCTGCTCGGCGAGGGCATCCGGCGCGAGACGCCGCAGCACGACCTCTGGCTCACCTTCGGCATGGCCTTCCTCGGGGCCTTCCTCGCGCTCACCTTCTCGCAGCGCTTCCGCTCCGCGGCGGGCGCGGGCGTGTACTTCCTCAGCCTGGTGGCGGGCGCGGCCGGCTACGTCTTCTTCGCCTGGTACGTGTTCATCCACCAGCAGCGCTGGCTCGCGGTGGCGGGCCCGCTGCTCGCGATGGCGGCCACCTTCCTCTCCACCACTATCTACGCCTTCCGCACCGAGCGGCAGATCCGCGACTTCGTCAACAGCGCGCTGGGCCGCTACGTGAGCCCCGAGGTGGCGAAGCTCGTCACGCGCGACCTCACCCTGATGCGCCCCGAGCGGCGCCACATGACGGTGTACTTCTCGGACGTGGAGGGCTTCACCAGCCTCTCCGAGCAGCTGCCCCCCGAGCAGCTGGTGGCCTTCCTCAACGAGTACCTCACCGAGATGACGGCGGTGGTGCGGCGCAACGAGGGCCAGGTGGACAAGTACATCGGCGACGCCGTGATGGCCTTCTGGGGCGCCCCCGTGCGCACCGAGCGCCACGCGCACCAGGCCTGCGAGAGCGCGCTGCAGATGCGCGAGGCGCTGCTCAAGCACCAGGACCGCTGGCAGAAGAAGTACGGCCACCGCATCCACTTCCGCGCCGGCATCAACAGCGGCGAGGTGGTGGTGGGCGACATGGGCAGCCAGCTCAAGAGCAACTACACCGTGATGGGGGACGTGGTGAACGTGGCCTCGCGCCTGGAGGGCGCGAACAAGGCCTACGGCACCTTCCTCCTCGTGGGCGAGGCCACCGCGGACCTCACCCGCACCGAGTACGTCTACCGCGAGGTGGACCGCGTGCGCGTGAAGGGCAAGCAGCTGCCCAGCCGCGTGTACGAGTTGCTCGCGCGCCGCCACGAGCTGAGCCCGGAGCAGGAGGTGCAGCTCACGCTCTACGGCCGCGCGCTCGAGGCCTACCATGCCCGCCGCTTCGACGAGGCGCTCGCGCTCTTCTCGCAAGGCGCCGAGCGCTTCGAGGACCCGGTGTGCCGCGTCTACGCCGAGCGCTGCCGCGGGTACCTCACCGCCGCGCCCGCCCCCGAGTGGGACGGCGTCTTCGCGCTGAAGGAGAAGTGATGCTGCCCCTGGCCCCAGCGGTTCTCCTCGCGCTCGCGGTGGGAGGCGCGGCGAAGCTCGAGCCGCGCACCGTCACCAAGGCGAGCGTGTACCTGGTCAAGAGCCCCAGCTTCCTCGCCCCGCGCGCCTCTCGCCCCATCCTGCGCGGCCAGAAGGTGCTGGTGCAGGTGCCGGACCGCGCCGGGTGGCTGGCGGCACAATTCGAGAAGGAGAAGGGCTTCATCCACCTCACCTACCTGAGCGACCGGCCCGGCGCCTTCCGCGTGGGCGCGGGCAGCGGCGGGGTGAAGGGGGAGAGCGAGATCAGCGGCAACTACAACCTCGCCGTGGGCGGCTTCAGCCCCGAGGCCGAGAAGCGCTTCCGGGCGCAGAACCCGGACCTGGACACGGCCTTCGCGCGCCTCGAGCCCTTCATGCCCCTGTCCCCCGAGGGCGTGAGCGCGATGCCTCAGGATCCCGCGGCCCTCGCCGGCTTCCTCTCGGCGGCCGGTCTGCACCTGCCGCAGGAGGGCACGCCGTGAGCTGCCGTCGCCTCGTCCTGCTGGCGGCCGCGCTCGCGCTGCCCGGCTGCCAGACCCCGCTGGGGCAGACGCTCAGCCGCGAGCTCGCCGCCTCCCAGGGCCGCATCCAGAAGGAGGCGGCGAGCACCGGCGCCAAGCTGGGTACCCTGGGCGCGGCGCTCTCGGGCTGCACCCTGGACCGCCGCCGCGCCTACGAGATGGACGCCGAGCAGGAGTACTCCGTCGGCCGCACGGTGGCCGCCCGCCAGCTCGCGGCGCTGGACGTGGCCCCGCTGCCCGCCACGCACCCCACGGCACGCTACGTGAGCCGCGTGGGCACCTTCCTCGCGCTCGTCGCCGAGACCACCGGCAATGCGAGCGCACCGGACCGCGCGCGCGACCGGCCCGAGCACGTGCTCGACAACCGCCCCTGGCCGCTCGCGGGCTACCGGTTCCTCGTCCTGCCCTTGGCGGAGCCGCGCGCGACCGCGAGTCCCGGTGGCACGGTGATGGTGACGGCGGGGCTGCTGCGCGAGCTGAAGAGCGAGGAGGAGCTCGCGGCGGTGCTCGCGCACGAGGTGGCCCATGTCCAGCGCGGCCATGGCGTGGAGGTGCTCAAGGCGTACATGTGCCAGCACGCCGCGAAGTCCGAGGCCACGGCCGGCGTGAAGGCCTTCGCGGCGGACGTAGAGGGCAACGTGCGCTCGGGGCTGGGGGCCGTGGGACTGCGCGCGACGAATGATCCCAGCGTGCTCGCGGAGCTGCTCGGGAAGGCCACGGAGGGCGCCTTCGCCGTGTTCCAGCAGGGCTACCCCGAGGAGTTCGAGCTCGAGGCGGACCGCATGGCGGTGCGCTTCCTCGCCGGCGCGGGCTACCGCCCTGCGGCGCTCGATGACCTCTTCGTGCGCCTGCGCAAGGAGGCCCACGGCGCGGACGCGTACTCACGCACCCACCCGTCCTACGACGCGCGCCTGCGGACGGTGAGGCCCCGCATCGCGGCGCTCACGGCTGCGCAGCGCGAGCCGCAGGCCCAGGCGCTGGCCGTGCGCACGCGCCGCTTCGAGGTGGCCCTCTCGCCACTCGGAGAGGAGCACGCCGAGCTGGAGCCCGAGTAGCGCGGCGCGCGAGCCGAGGCCCTCACGCGGCGGACGTGCGCCTCGCCGAAGCGTAGACGGTCCCGCGCAGCCGCTCGTCGGGGCGGCCCTCCGTTTCCCCGATGTAGCGCACGAAGGCGCGCTCGGCGTCGGCGGGCGGAAGCCCGAAGCGCTGGACGAAGGCCTGCTCGTAGGACACGCCGCGCCCGACCGCCGCGACCGTGTCGGCCACGCGCTCGAGCGCGTCCGGGAAGCCCGTGCCGCCCAGCCGGGTGCGCAGGAACTCGACGTAGAGCGAGCCCGTCACCTCGCCGATGAAGCCGAAGGCGCCGGGCGTCTCGTCCTGCGGCTCGCGGAAGTGGGTCATGACGGCGGCCGCATCGCGCGCCGTCAGCGCCCCGAGCTGCTGGGCCACGTAGGCCACGTGCGGGTTGCCCAGGCCCTCCTTCTGCGGGTAGCGGTCGCCCAGCAGGTACGCCTTGCCCTCCTGCAGGTAGATGGGCACCGACGCGAGCCGGGGACCTGCTTCGCGGAAGTCCTGCACGTGGCTGAGCTCGTGGGCGATGGTGTCCTCCGCCTGTGGCTGGCGCCGGCCGAGCACCGAGTCCGGGACGACGAAGAGGTTCGGGCCGGCCGTCACGCCCGCCGTGCTGCCGCTCGCATCTCCCGTCACCCGCGCGAAGGCCTGCGCCGAGAGCACGGCCACCGTGAGGGGCGTGTGCAGGGGGCCCCCGTCCCTCCAGCGCTGCTCCGCTGCGTCGTACGCGTACGCGGCCTCGATGCGCTGCGCGAGGGCTCTGGCCTGCGCCGACGACAGAGGCTCGTCGCTGACCACGTTCACCTGCCCATCCTCGTAGACGGGCTGGAGCGACAGCCCGCCTCCGCTCGACACGGCCTGCGCGCGGCGGGCCTCCCTCGCCTGCGCCGGCGTCTGCGACGGCTCGTCCAGCTCCGGCGCCTGTGCCCACCCCGTCCCGCCCCGCACCCCCTGAATCCCTCCGCTCACGCCTCACCCCTCCGCTGTGCGCGCCATTCGCGCAGCGGAGCGCCATTGCAACGCGAGGGCCTGCACACCGTCAGAGAGACGCGGGGGCTCCGTGAGCCCGTGCAGCGGTGCCGGGTGGGACGCGCATCCCACGCTCCGGACGCGCAGCGCTGCTTCTCGGCGGCCGAGAGGCGCTACTCCTCGGGCTGGCCGAAGAGCTCGGGGACCGGCCGGTCCTCCGCGATGTGCTCGGCGAGCACGCGCTCGAGCTTCTCCGGCGTCATGCGCGCGTAGTACGCCTCGCCCTCCCAGCCCATGAGCTGGAAGTCCTCACGGCTCAGGGGATCGCGCTTGCCGCCGGTGTCCTCGCGCACGACGACGTTGGGCCCCATGTGGCACAGGCCGTAGCAGCCGCCGCGGTACAGCTCGCAGCGCGCCGTGAGGCCGCGGCTCGCGAGCGACTCGCGCGCCTGCGCGAAGAGCTCGTTGGCTCCATCTGCCTTGCAGTCCATCCCCTTGCAGATGGCCATCCGGTAGCGCTTCATCAGGACGAGGACCCTACGGACTCTGCGGCCCCGAGGAAAGCCGCGCCGCGCCTGCCTGCTCCGCCTCCTTTGCGAGCAGGCGGCGGTCGTAGCGGCGCACGAAGGGCCAGTACACCGCGAGCCCGAGCGCGAGGTTGAACATCTGCAGCAGCACCGCACGCGGGTCCTTCGTGGAGAGGAAGGCGCCGAGCGGGGCAGGCAGCGTCCAGGGCATCTCGAGGAAGGGCGGGCTCACCCAGCCCGCCGCGAGCGCCCCGTACGCCACGGCGCTGGAGAGCAGCGGCACCAGGATGAAGGGCACGGCGAGCGTGGCGTTGAGCACCACGGGCACGCCGAAGAGCAGGGGCTCGTTCACGTTGCAGAGCGCGGGCAGCAGCCCCACCCGGCCCACCGCGCGCAGCTGCGCGCTCTTCGCGCGCACCAGCAGCAGCGCGAGCGGCAGCGCCGCCCCCGAGCCTCCCTGCCAGACGAACCACGAGTAAAAGGGCAGGGGCGCGAGGTGGGGCAGCTTCAGGCCCGCGGCGGACGCGGCCATGTTCTCCACCAGCATCGACTCCCACAGCGGCCGCAGCGTGGCGAGCGCGGCGCTCGCGTGCACGCCCAGCAGCCACAGCGTGCTGTCCACCGCGACGACCGCGAGCGTCGCCGGGAGGCTTCCGGCCGCGACGAGGAAGGGCTGCGCCGCGCGCTCGAGCAGGTGCACCAGGTCCACCCCGGCCACGTGCACCAGGAGGAAGGTGAGCAGGATGGTGGCGAGGCAGGGCAGCAGCGCCACGAAGGAGCGCACCACGGCCTCGGGCGCTCCGCCCGGAAGCCGCAGCGTCCAGTTGCGGCGCACGAAGAGGCGGGTCAGCTCCACGCTCGACAGCGCGAGCAGCAGCCCCGCGAAGATGCCGCCCGCCCCCAGGCGCGCGAGCGGCAGCGCGGGGGGAAGCGGGGGCCCCGGCAGCGGCGTGGGGTAGGCCGCCACGAGGTAGGCCGCCATCGCCACCAGGCCCGCCGCCATCGGGTCCAGCGCGTAGGACTTCGCGAGCGAGTGCGCGCAGCAGAAGGTGACGTAGACGGCGATGAGCCCGCCCAGCATCCGGTAGGGGACGAGCAGCAGCGGCACGTACGGCGCCACCCAGGCCTGCAGCAGGGCGAAGGGCGGCTGCGCGGCGAGCAGGAACAGCGAGCCCACCAGCACCAGCGGCAGCGCCCCCACCACGCCGTCGCGCACGGCCACCAGGTGGCGCTGCCGGGTGAAGAAGTCTGCCACCGCCTGGAGGCGGGCGCGAAGGCCAGGGCTTTCGCCCGGGGAGGTGGCGGGGAGCGGGTGCACGGGAGGGCACCTTAAACGACTCCGGCCTGCCGTTCTCCCGCGGGGATGCGGGAGAGGGCAGGCCGGGAGAGGGGCCGCAGGCCGGAGGCGACTACTTGATGAACTTCGTCACCTTCACCGGCTTGTCGTCCTGCACCACGGTGCGAGGGCCGGTGGGCAGCGCCGCGGGGGCGTGCGCCGCGGCCGCGTGAGCGTGGCCGGCCGCGTGCCCGTGGGCGTCGCCCGCGTGCAGCGGGCCCGGCACCTTGAGCGGGACGAGCCCCTCGCCGATGCGCGTGTGGGCCTCCTTGTGGCCGTGGTGCGGCTCCTCGGAGCCCTCGCGCTTGTACCAGGGGTCCGAGGGATGGCTCACCGCGGGACCCTTGAGCAGCTTGGGGATGTCGTAGACGAAGCCCTGGCGGTTGTACTCGCTCGGGGTGTGCGTGTACGTGTCCATGCGGATGGCGTCCTTGGGGCACGCCTCCACGCACAGGCCGCACACGATGCAGCGCAGCTCGTCGATGACGAACGCGGTGGGGAACTTCTCGATCGTGCGGCTCTCGGAGGAGACGTCCGCAGGGTCGTACTCACCCGCCTCGATGTAGATGCACTGCGCCGGGCAGACGGTGGCGCACATGTAGCAGGCCACGCAGCGCGGCTTGCCGTCCTCGCGCGGCACCAGGCGGTGCAGGCCGCGGTAGCCGGGCGGGTAGGGGGTCTTCTCCTCCGGGTACTGCACCGTGGCCACGAGGCTGGTGCCGGTGCGGTCGAGCACCTGCACGTTCTCGTCGCGGGTGCCGAAGAGGTTGCGGAAGAAGTGCCGCGTGGACACGGCCAGCCCGCGGATCAGCTCGGGCAGGTACGTGCGCTCGCGGAGGTCTTCGCGGGGGTCCTGGGTTGCCTTGTAGGCCATGGTCGGGAGTGTCTCCGGGTTCCGGAAGGCTTAGTGCGAGGCCGCAGGGGCCGCGTGAGCGTGGTCGTCTGCGTGGGCGGCGTGAGCCGTTGCCCCGTGCGCCGCGATGGCGTGGCCGCCGTGGCCGTGGTCCAGCGCCCCGTGGCCGTGGTCGCCGTGGGCCCCGTGGCCGTGGCCGCCGCCGTGCGCGCCGGCGGTCTCGCGCTTGGTGAGGGTGAGCGCGATGACGAAGCCGATCTCCAGCAGACCCATCACCGCGAGCGCGCGCAGCGAGGGATCCCACAGCACCAGCGCCGCGCTGAGGAACAGGTTCACCAGGCCCGCGGGCAGGAGGATCTTCCAGCCCAGGGTCATGATCTGGTCGTAGCGGAAGCGCGGGAAGGTCCAGCGGATGGTCAGCTGCAGCCAGATGAGCAGCAGCACCTTGAGCCAGAACACCGTGCCCAGGATGGTGCCGTAGATCCAGCCGTGCTCCTGCATGAAGGAACTGGCCGCGAGCGCCTCGCCGTAGATGGGCAGGTGCCAGCCGCCGAAGAAGAGCACCGTGAGCACGCCGGAGAGCACCACGACCTCCACGAACTCGGAGATCATGAACAGGCCGAACTGCATGCCCGAGTACTCCACGAAGTAGCCGATGATCTCCGACTCACCCTCGGGAGAGTCGAAGGGGGCGCGCTTCGTCTCCGCGAAGGAGGCCGCGAAGAAGAGGATGAAGCCCAGGGGCTGCAGGAAGATGCCCCACGCAGGCAGGCCCACGTTCGCGTTGGCCGCCCAGAGGAAGCGCGCCTGGCCCGTCGCCACGCCCGCGCCCTCGTTCGCCATGTTGCCCACGAAGGCGGGCAGCTGCACGGTGGAGAAGGCCACCATCAGGCCCACCAGGCTCAGGCCCAGCGCGACCTCGTAGGAGATCATCTGCGAGGAGGCGCGCACGCCGCCCAGCAGCGCGAACTTGTTGTTGGACGCCCAGCCCGCGAGCGCCGTGCCGTACACCGCGAGCGAGGCGATGCCCAGCAGGTAGAGCATGCCGAAGTCCGGCGTCGCCACGACCATGTCGACGACGTGGCCGTCCCACTTCACCGAGGGGCCCACCGGCACCACGGCGAAGAGCGCGAACACCGGCGCGAACGCCAGGATGGGGCCGAGGTTGAAGAGGAACTTGTTCGCCCCCTCCGGCCGGAAGCGCTCCTTGGTGAGCATCTTCAGCGAGTCGGTGAGGATGTGCGGCAGGCCCATCAGCGAGTTGTTGATGGGGCCCACCACCAGCTTCGCGCGGTTCGGGCCGATGCGGTTCTGCATCAGCGCGCTCCACTTGCGCTCCGCCATGGTCAACAGCGTGGCCATGATCATCACGAAGACCAGCATCAGGAAGATGATGTTGGTCAGGCGGCTGGCGCCCGAGAACAGGTTCTCGGCGAGCCCGCCCACCACGTACGCGAGCGCCTGGATGCTGACGATCGCGCCCAGCATGACGGCGATGCCGGTGAAGATGCCAATGAGACGCTTCATCTAGAGACCCCTCACGCGCGGAGCACCGAACTCGCGGTACCCCGGAGGACGACCGTCCGCACCCGCGGGCAGCGGATTGATGCCCGGCTTCTCGCGATCCGACGGACTCGCCTTGTCCCAGTTGAACTCCGCGAAGCCCGTGACGGCCGCGCCCAGCGTGCGGAACACGTCGCGTGCGCTCGCCAGCGCGGGCTCCTTCGCCCCCAGCTCGCGGCCCAGCTCCGCCGCCCACTTCCAGTGCGGCATCGCCTCGCCCTTGGAGGGGTAGGCCTTGCGGAAGCGCTGGATGAGCCCGTCCACGTTGACGAAGCTGCCCTCGTCCTCCACGTGCACGCTGGCCGGCAGCAGCACGGTGGCCTGCGCCGTCACGGCGGACTCGTTCATGGCCTGCGCCACGAACACGTCCAGGCCGCCCACGAGCTTCGCGAAGCTGCCCTCGTCCGCCACGGGCACCTCGCAGCCCACGGCGTAGAGCGCCTTCACGCGGCCGCCCTCGAGCCCCTTCACCAGCTCCTGGAAGGGACGCAGGGTGAGGCCCAGGCCCGCCGCGACCATCTCGAGGCCGTTGCGGTTCGGGTTCTTGTCCGCGGTGTAGAGGTAGTGGTCCGGCGCGCCGTCCGGGCGGCCGCCCACGTAGACCTCCTTCACGCCCAGGCTGCTCTTGGCGAAGGAGAGCGCGCCGAGCAGGTCCTCGTTGGAAGCGACCGCGCTCGCGAGCACCGCGACCTTGCCGGCGCCCGCGCCCTTGAGGGCCTTGGCCGCGGCCTGCAGCGCATCCAGGCGGGTGATCTCCGCCGTGGCGGCGGCGCCGCCCGTGCGGCCGATGACCGGCGTGAGCACGCGGCCCTTGTTGAGGGACTTGTAGGTGAGCCGGCCCGCGTCGCACATCCAGCTCTTGTTCACTGCCTCGTTCTCGCGCGGGCGGTAGCGGTAGGTCTCCTGGCCCATCCAGTCCGCGTAGGTGTTGCAGCCGCGCGAGCAGCCGGTGCACACGGACGGGGTGGCGGAGAGGAACCAGCTGCGGGCCCGGAAGCGGTAGTCGCGGCTGAGCAGCGCGCCCACCGGGCAGATGTCCACGGTGTTGAGCGAGTAGTTGCTGTTGAGCTCGCTGCCCGGGAACACGTCGATGCGCTCGTGGCTGCCGCGGCCGAAGACGCCGAGCTGCGGCTCCTTCGGGATCTCGTTCATGAAGCGCACGCAGCGCGTGCAGATGATGCAGCGCTCCTGGTCCAGCACCACGAGGGGGCCGAGCACCTTGCGCTTGTTCTTCAGGACCTTGCCGCCCTCGAGCCGCGAGGGGCGGTAGTCGTACTTCATATAGTAGTCCTGCAGCTTGCACTCACCGGCCTGGTCGCAGATGGCGCAGTCGACCGGGTGGTTGAGCAGCAGGAACTCCATCACCGAGCGCTGGTTCTCCTTCACCTTGGGCGTGGTGGTCTTCACCACCTGGCCCTCGGCGAGCGGGGTCTGGCACGCGGGCACCAGCTTGGGCGCGTTGGAGGCCTCCACCAGGCAGATGCGGCAGTTGGCCGCGATGCTGAGGCGAGGGTGGTAGCAGTAGTAGGGGATCTCCGAGCCGACCGACTTGGCCGCCTCGATCATGTTCGTCCCCGGCTTGGCCACGACCTCCTTGCCGTCGATGGTGACGGTGACGAAGCCCGGGTTCTTGGGCGGCGGAGGCTTCGGGGGGCCCGCAGGCGGGGGCGCCGCGGCCTTGGGAGGCGCGGTGACGCTGGAGGGGTGCGCGGGGGCCGGGTCCTTCACCGCGCCCGCGGGCGGGTTGGACGGAGAGGGGCCACGCTGGGCCGCCGGGTCGTTGGTGGGGCTGCCCGTGGGGGGCTTCTGCGCGTCGCCCGTGGGCTTGCCGCCGCCGTTCTTGTTGTCGGTGTCGCTCACTGCTCGACCTCGCCGCCGATCATGTTGATCGTGTCAAAGGTGGGAATGAGGTCCGCGAGCATCTGCCCCTCGATGATGTGGGGCACCGCGGACAGGATGGGGAAGCCGGGGGCGCGCACGTGCAGCTTGTAGGGGCGGCCGCGCCCGTCGCTCACGATGTACCAGCCGAGCTCGCCGTTGGACGCCTCGGTGGAGTCGTAGACCTCGCCGGGCGGCACCTGGATGCCCTCCATGACGAGCTTGAAGTGGCTCATCACGCCCTCGATGGTCCCGTACACCTCGGGCTTGGGCGGCAGCGCGATGCGCCAGTCGTCCACGATGATGGGGCCGGCGGGGATGCTCTTGAGCGCCTGGCGGAGGATCTTGTCGCTCTGCTTCATCTCCTCCACGCGCATCAGGTAGCGATCGTAGTTGTCGCCGTGCTGACCGATGGGGACGTCGAAGTCGAAGCGGTCGTAGACCCAGTAGGGCTTCACCTTGCGGATGTCGTAGTCCACGCCGCAGGCGCGCAGGCAGGGGCCGGTCCACCCGAAGTCGATGGCGTCCTCGGCGCTGATGACGCCGGTGCCCTTCGTGCGGTCCACGAAGATGCGGTTGGACGTGAGCAGCACGTCCACCTCGTCGCGCAGCTCCGCGATCTTGTCGAGACTCTTGAGGGTCTTCTCGATCCAGCCCTCGGGCAGGTCGCGGTTCATGCCGCCGATGCGCCCGAAGCTGGTGGTGAGGCGCGCGCCGGTCAGCTCGCTCACCCGGTCCATGATCAGCTCGCGCGCCTCGATGCCGTAGAGGAACGCCGCGAAGCCGCCCAGCTCGAGGCTGATGGCGCCCACGCAGGTGAGGTGATCGTGCATGCGGTGCAGCTCGCTGCCGATGACGCGCATGTACTGGGCGCGCTCCGGGATCTCGAGGCCGATGAGCTTCTCGACCGCGTTGAGGTACCCGAAGTTGTTCATCATCGCGGACAGGTAGTTGAGCCGGTCCGTGTACGGCAGCACCTGGGTCCAGGTGACGTTCTCGCTGCTCTTCTGGAAGCCGCGGTGCAGGAAGCCGATCTCCGGGTCCGCGCGCACGATGGTCTCGCCATCGAGCTCCACCTTCATGCGCACCGTGCCGTGCATGGCCGGGTGCGAGGGGCCCATGTTCACGACCATCCGCTTCGTCTGCAGCTCGGCGGCCAGCTCGCTCTCGCGGGCGTAGGAGTCGGTGTCCGGGTTGTGCTCGTGCTGCTCGACGGGCTTGTGGGGCTGCTCAGCCATGGTGTGCTCGGGAGGCTCGGAGAAGCTGGGGGAGCTCGGAAGGAGGGGAGGGCGCTCGGGCGGCTCAGGCGACGCCGCTGGTGCCGGGGCCGCGGAAGATGTCCTTGATGGGCCGCTGCGGGATGAGCGGCTGCCGGTCGCGCATGGCGTAGTCCTTGCGCAGCGGGTGGCCCTGGAACTCCTCGTACATGAGGATGCGGCGCAGGTCCGGGTGACCGTCGAACTTCACGCCGTAGAAGTCCCAGACGAAGCGCTCCCACCAGTTCGCGCCCCGGAACACGGGCACCAGGGAGGGCACCACCGGGTTCGCCTCGGTGACGCGCACCTTGAGGCGCACGTGCTCGTGGCGCTTGAGGGAGTAGAGGAAGTAGACGACCTCGAAGCGAGGATCGTTCTCGGCGAGGTGCAGCCGGTCCACTCCGTCCGCGGAGAGGAACAGCTTGAACTCCAGGTCCGGCTCGCTCTTCAGGAAGGCGGCGACCTGGCGCAGGTGCTGGGGGTGGATGACCGCCCACGCCCCGCCCGCCCGGTCCACGTAGCGCTCCGCGACCGCCTCTGGAAACTGGGCGGAGACCCTGTCCAACGCGACTGTGCTCAAGGAAGCCCCGATGGCAAAAGAAACCAGCGGCTTATAAGGACGCCGCGAACCGGCCGTCAACGGAAAACCCCAAGCCATCCAGCGCACTTACGGGCCCGAGAAGCGCAGGTGCACGTGGGATTGCGCGGGGTTGGCCGCCCGGGGGTGCCGTGGCGCCCGGCGCCCCATTTCGGGTACACGGGAATCCGGCCCGCCCATGTCGCCCCGTCCGCTGCCGTCCCGCCCCTCCCGCTCGCCCCTCCGCTCTGCACTCCAGGGCCTCCGGGGCCTCTGGCCCCCGCTCGCCGGCGGGGCGCTGCTGGGGCTCGTCCTCTTCCTCGCCGAGAGCGCGCTGCTGGTGCGCGCGGGCACGGTGGGGGTGAACCTGGACGTGAGCGGGCCCTACGCGGCGCTCATGGCGCTGGTGCGCCCGCTGCTCCCGCCGCTGCTCTCGCGGGTGCTGCTCGCCTACCTGCTGGGAGGCGCGGTGCTCGGGGCGGGCGCGGGGCTGCTCGCCCGGGCCTGGGGGCGAAGGGGCGTGCTCCCGGTGACGCTGCACTGGGGGGTGCTCTTCGCGCTCCTCGCGTGGGACCGCGCCATCCAGCGCCCGGCGCTCTTCGACGACGTGCCGGCGGTGCGCGGCGCGCTCGAGTGGCTCACGCTGCACGGTGAGCCCTGGCAGCCGCAGGTGGCGGCGGCGCTGTGGCTGCTCGGCCATGCGGTGGCGCTGCTCCTGCGCTCGCGCCGCGGCGCTGCGGTGGGCGCGCTCGCCGCGGCGGGCGCGGTGGGGCTCATGGGAGGAGGGTGGGCGCTGCCTGGGGCCGGGCAGGCGCCGCCCGCGCCGCCGCCGCTGGTGGTGCTCATCGGCGTGGATGCGTTCCGGCCGGACCGGCTGCGGGCGCTGGGCGGCACGGGCGAGGTCGCGCCGCACCTGGACGCCTTCGTGCAGGAGGCCACGCTCTTCACCCGCGCGTACACGCCCATCGCGCAGACGGAGCCCGCGTGGCGCGCGCTGCTCACCGCGCGCTGGCCGCACCGCACCGGCGTGCGCTACCCGCTCACGGCGGACGCGCGCATCGTGGAGGCGCCCACCTTCGCGCAGGCCTTCGGCCGGGCGGGCTACGGGACGCTGTGGGCCACCGACTGCTCGCGCTTCCACTTCGAGGGCGAGGCCTCGGGGTTTGCGATGCGGCTGCAGCCGCCGCGCGGCGCGGTGAACTTCCTGCTGGAGAAGCTGCGCTACCGGGCGCTGGGGCTGTTCGCGGACAACCGGCTGGGGGCGTGGCTGCTGCCCGAGTTCATCGAGAACCGGGCGCTCGCGGGCGTCTATGACCCCCGCGGCTACGCGGACCGGCTCGCCTCGCGGATGCTGCGCCAGGCGGAGGCGGGCCCCGCGCTGCTCGCCTTCCACGCGACGGCGGCGCACTTCCCCGGAGACCCGGTCTACCCCTTCTACCGGCGCGAGGTGCCGGCCACCGAGCCGCTCGAGCGGCGCGTGCGCATGCAGTTCTCGCCCATCGCCGTAGGGGCGAAGGGCGGCGGCAGCGTGCGCGTGGCCGAGGGGCTCTACGACGAGCTCATCTCCCAGGCGGACGCGCAGGTGGGCGCGCTGCTGGACGCACTCAAGAAGAGCGGCCGCTACGACGACGCGCTCATCGTGCTGCTCTCGGACCACGGGGAGAGCTTCCACTCGGATCACCCGGAGCTCGCCGGCGCGACGCCCGTGCACGGCGCGCGGCTGCACGAGGAGGAGAACCGCATCCTGCTCGCGGTGAAGCTGCCGCGCAGCTGGGGCCGCGGCCCGGCGCAGGTGGACGCGCTGGTGCGCCTCATCGACGTGGGGCCCACGCTGCTGAGCGTGGCCGGGCTGCCCGGGCTTCCCGGGGCGGACGGCGTCTCGCTCGCGCCGCTGCTCAAGGGGGAGTCGCTGCCGGAGCCGCTGCGCCTCTACGCCGAGACGGGCTTCACGCACGCGAGCCCCGAGGTGTTCGAGCCCGCGCACCTGCCGGGCCTCGCGCGCGGCTTCGACAACTACCAGCTGCGCCCGGACGGCGTGGTGGAGGTCACTCCGGAGGCGCACGCGGCGATGCTGCGCGAGAAGGACCGGGGCGCCTTCGACGGCGAGAGCTGGCTGGTGGAGTGGCCCGGCAGCGACGGCAGCCTGCACCGCAGCTGCCGCGGGCCCTGCCGCAACGCCGCGCTCGAGCCCTGGTTCGACGCGGTGCTGCAGCGCGGGCCCTGAGGCGAGACGGCCCCTCAAAGGACACTCCCGGGGCCCGGGGGGCTGACGTAAGTTGGGCCGCATGAGCGCGAACCCCACCCCGAGCCTCCAGGAACGCTACGCCCCCCACAACGCCTGCTTCGGCTGCGGCCCCGCCAACGCGAAGGGGCTGCGCATCCGCAGCCTCCCGGAGAGCGAGGACTCCGGCATCGTCGTCGCGGAGTGGACGCCCGAGCCGCACCACCAGGCCTTCCCCGGCGTGCTCAACGGCGGGATCATCGGCGCGCTGCTGGACTGCCACTGCAACTGGACCGCGGCCTACCGCCTGATGCGCGAGGCGAACGCGTCCTCGCCGCCCTGCACGGTCACCGCGGACTACGCCATCAAGCTGCTGCGCCCCACGCCCATGACGGGCCCGGTGCAGCTGCGAGCGCAGGCGGTGGAGGTGAAGGGCGACCGCGCCGTCATCGAGGGCACGCTCACGGCGGGCGGCCGCGTGTGCGCCACCTGCCGCGGCACCTTCGTGGCGGTGAAGGAGGGGCACCCCGCGTACCACCGCTGGTGAGCCCCGAAAGCATCGGGCCCCGCCGCTCTCCCGTGGAGGAGAGCCGTGCGGGGCCCGGAGCACTGCGGTGCGGCGCGCCGACTACTTGGGGCTGCCGCTCGCGTTGAGCAGGTTGAAGCCCGCGGCGGTGGGGTTCGGCTGGCCGGTGTCCCCGATGCGGTGCACCTGGTTGCCGATCTTGTCCTGCAGCATCATCAGGCCGTCGAGCACCTGCTCGGGGCGGGGCGGGCAGCCGGGGATGTACACGTCCACCGGGATGATGCGGTCGATGCCCTGCAGCACCGCGTAGTTGTCGTAGAAGCCGCCGGAGCTCGCGCACACGCCGAAGGCCACCACCCACTTGGGCTCGGCCATCTGCTCGTACACGCGCTTGAGGATGGGGGCCTGCTTCAGGTTGATCGTCCCGATCACCATCAGCAGGTCCGCCTGGCGCGGGCTGAAGCGCGGGAACTCGGCGCCGAAGCGCGCGATGTCGTAGCGGCCCGCGGCGACGGACATGTACTCCATGCCGCAGCACGCAGTGGCGAAGGGATAGGTGAACAGCGAGTACTTGCGCGCCCAGCCGAGGCCCTTGGAGACCATGCGCTGGATGAAGCCCATCGCGTCGTCGCGGCGGGTGGCAATCACGGGTGCAACGTCGATTTCAGCCATGGTGCTCTCAGCTCTCCCAGTCCAGGGCGCCCTTCTTCCAGACGTAAATGAGGCCCACGACGAGCGTGGCCGCGAAGACGATCATCTCGGTGTAGCCGAACCAGCCCAGCGCCTGGAGGTTCACGGCCCACGGGTAGAGGAACACGGCCTCCACATCGAACACGATGAAGAGTAGCGCGACGACGTAGAACTTCACGGCGAAGCGCTGGCGGGCGGGTCCGCTCGACTCGGAGCCGGCCTCGAAGGCCATCGACTTGATCTTGCTCGGCCGGCGAGGGCCGAGCATGCCGGCGAGGAGCGGGATGGCGCAGGCCATCACGCCCGCGAGCAGCAGCACGACGGCCAGCGGCAGGTAGGGCGTCAGCGGGGTCGGGTTCATCGGCGGCGGAACCTAAAGCCCGGCCCTCGGGGTGTCAAAGGGAATTCGGGGCCTAAACCGTTGAGACTACGGTGGAAAGGTCGCGCGGCCACAGCCCGCCTTCTCAGAGGGATAGGCCGGCCGGATGCCACTGCGGGCGCGGCGCGCGTGCGATCAGCGCGGCCAGGTTCGCGCGTGGCATCGAGGCGCAGCCCGGCGTGCGGCCCGGACTCACCTTCGCCCCGTGGAAGTCGCTGCCAGCGGTGGGGACCAGGTCCAGCTGGCGGGCGAGCTTGCTCCACTTCTCCCGGACGCTGGGGTGGTGATCCATGTGGAAGACCTCGAGGCCACTGAGCCCCGCCGCCGCGAGCTGCTGCAGCTCGGGCAGCTCCACGCGGCTCGACTGCGGGTGGGCGAGGGTGGCGGTGCCGCCCGCCTCGCGGATGAGGCGGATGGCGTCCGCGCCCTGCAGCTTCTCGCGCTCCACGGTCATGGGGCGCCCTTCGCCCAGGTAGCGGTCGAAGGCGTCCTGCAGGCTCGTGCAGTAGCCCCTCTCCACCAGCAGGCGCGCGAGGTGGGGGCGGCCCAGCTGGGCGTCGCCGGCGATGGCGCGCACCTGCTCCATGTGCAGCGGGAAGCCCAGTGCCTGGGCGCGGGCGATCATCGCCTCCATGCGCCCGCTGCGCTCGCCGCGCAGGCGCTCGGTGACCTGGAGCAGGGCCGCGTGCGCGGAGTCGATGAAGTGCCCGAGCAGGTGCACCTCCTTGCGCCCCACGAAGGCGGAGACCTCGATGCCCGGCACGAAGGCCACGCCGAGCAGGCGGGCGGCCTCCTGCGCGCTCGCGAGCCCGGCGACCGTGTCGTGATCCGTCACCGCCAGCACCTTCACGCCGGCCTTCGCTGCCAGCGCGAGCAGCGCTTCGGGCGCGTGCTCGCCGTCGCTCGCGGTGGTATGGGAGTGCAGGTCGATCAAGGCTCGGTGCTCGGGCGTTCGAGTTGAAAGCCGCTCTTACGCGACTTAAGGTGAAGGATAACGCTTCTTCTAGCTGAAGGCCGCGAATGCAGCACCCACTCCAGATCTCCCGGAAGATTGAGTACGGCCTGCGCGCGATGATCTTCCTCGCGTCCCAGCCGCCGGAGCGGACGGTGCCGTTCAAGGAGATCGCGCGCCGGATGGAAGTGCCGCAGGACTTCCTCGCCAAGATCCTCAAGACGCTGGTGGAGCAGGGGCTCGCCCGCTCGACCCGCGGCGCGCACGGCGGCTACCAGCTCTCGCGCCCCGCCCGGGAGATCTCCTTCCTGGACGTGATCGAGGCGGTGGAGGGCCCGGTGGTGGTCAACGTCTGCCAGGACCGCCACGACGCCTGCAAGGTGAGCCGAAGCTGCACCATGTACGGGGTGTGGAAGCTGGGACAGGAGCGGATGCTCGAGGTGTACCGGGCGGCCACCCTGGACACCCTGGCGATGACCGACCTGCGGCCGAGCGACGCGCCGGTGCCGCTGTCCATCGTCAGCGCCTAGCGCGCGGATCCTTCCCCACCTGCGCGGGCACGGTGCTAAACCGCGCCTCGCCATGGCCAAGACCGAGAAGAAGACCCGCAAGACCCTGCGCGCCCACTACTCCGGCGCGCGCAAGGCGGATCCCCGTCCCATCAGCGGCAAGGAGACGCCGCACGAGCTGCTCGCCCACGCCTTCAGCGCCTACGTCGGCCGCCAGGAGCGCACGGCCTTCGAGCTGATGCAGCAGTCGATGGCGCAGGACGCCTCCATCTTCCTCACCATGTCCGGCGCGATGACGCCTGCGGGGCTGCACCAGAGCTGCCTCATCCCGCTCATCGAGCGCGGCGTCATCTCGGCCATCACGACCACGGGCGCGAACCTCTACCACGACGCGCACCGCATCATCGGCCACGCCATCCGCGAGGTGAACCCGAACGCGAGCGACCTGCAGTACCGGCTCGCGCGCGTCATCCGCATCTACGACCTCGGCTTCTGGGAGGAGGCGCTGCTGGACACGGACCGCCTCTTCTCCGCGATCATCCGCGGCCCCGAGTTCCAGAAGAAGATGACCACCCCCGAGTTCCACTACCTGCTGGGCAAGGCGGTGGCGGGGATCGAGAAGAGCCTGGGCGTGAAGCAGCCCTCGCTGCTGTCCACCGCGTACAAGCACGGGGTGCCCATCTGGGTGGGCGCCGTGCAGGACGGCTCCATCTTCCTCAACGTGGTGAAGCTCAAGCGGCTGCTCGGCGACGAGTTCAAGTTCGAGCTGGACATCAACGACGACGTCTACTCGATGGCCGCGATGCAGCACTTCTGCCGCCACAGCGGCTCCAAGCGCCTCGCCATCTGGATCCTCGGCGGCGGCGTGCCCAAGAACTACACCCTGCAGGGCGAGCCGCTGCTGGACCAGATCCTCAACGTGCCCACCCAGGGCTTCGACATCGACCTGCAGTTCTGCGTGGACCCGGTGGACAACGGCGCGCTCTCCAGCGCTCCGGCCGGCGAGGGCCACACCTGGGGCAAGGTCTCCGTGGAGGCGGTGGAGTCGGGCAGCGTCTACGTGCACACCGACGTGACGGCCGTGTTCCCCTGGCTCACCCACGCGCTGCTCAGCGACCCCAAGGTGAAGCGCAAGCCGATGCGCCTGATGGACCGCATGGAGGACGCGGTGCGCTTCCTGGACAAGGACGTGCAGAAGCGGCGCAAGGAGCTGATGAAGACGCTGGACTGGAGCGTCGAGGACGCCGAGCCCAGCCGCGTGAAGGACGCGAAGCAGCACGACACCTACGTTCGCTGACCGGAGAGCCCCGAGCATGTCCCAGAACCCGACCCCTCCTGCGTCTCCTGCGCCCACGGGCGTGATGATGACCGCCGCGAGCGCGCCCGCCTTCAAGGTGCAGCTCACGCACGGCCCCTCGGGCTCGCCGCTCGTCACCGAGGCCCCCAAGGACAACGGCGGCACGGGCGGCTCCTTCTCGCCCACGGACCTGGTGGGCGCGGCGCTCGCCTCCTGCGCGCTCACCACCATGGCGCTCGTCGCCTCGCGTGAAGGCATCGCGCTCGGCGAGGCGCGCGCCTCGGTGGAGAAGCGCATGAGCCCGCCGCCGCGGCGCATCGCCGAGCTGGTGCTGGAGATCCACATGCCTGCGGGGCTCAGCCCCGAGCACCGCGCGCGCATGGAGCAGACGGCCCACGACTGCCCCGTCGCCCGCAGCCTGCACCCGGACGTGAAGATCCCCCTGCGCTTCCACTATCCGGACGCGCGCTAGCTCCGGCGCCTCCGGGCGCGAAGGCGGGGAGGGCGCTCCGGCTCACCACCCCGCCGCACCACCCTGCGGGTGCGCCCTGTGCGCCCGCGGGCGCAGGAAGACCGTACGACGTGGCGCCCGGCCGGGGGCGTCGCCCCTCTGGAGCTGCGCGTGGACCTCAGCCTGCTCGGCATCTACCTCAACGATCACCTCGCGGGCGCGACCGCCGGCGTGGAGCTCGCGCGGCGCACCTGGCGCGAGAACGAAGATCACCCGGTGGGCCTCTGCTTCATCCAGCTCGTGCCCGAGCTCGCCGACGACCGCGTGCAGCTGCGCCGGGTGATGGCCGCGCTCGGCGTGCCCGAGGACGGGCTCAAGCAGCGCGCCGCGCTCGTGATGGAGCGGGTGGGGCGCCTGAAGCTCAACGGGAGGCTCGTGCGCTACTCGCCCCTGAGCCGGCTGCACGAGCTGGAGGCGCTCGAGACGGCCACCCAGGGGCGCCTCGCGCTGTGGCGGCTGCTGCAGGTGCTCGCGGGGGACGACGTGCGGCTGCGCGGCTTCGACTTCGGGGCCCGCGTCGAGCGCGCGCGGGCGCAGCAGGCCGAGCTCGAGCGGCTGCGGCTGCTCGCCGCGCGCGAGGCCTTCCTGGCCGAGCGCAGCGCCGAGGCCCCGGCCGAGGGCGGCGTGCCGCAGGCCTGAGCCGCTTCGCTCAGGGGCCCGCGCGGCCCTTCGCGAGGTCCGCCTGGCAGGCGGCGTCGAACTCGAGCTGGGGGCTGCCCGCGCCGAGCCGCTTCGCGAGCAGCTGGATGCTGCTGGGCGCCTCGAAGGCCCAGTACATGATGCACTGGTCGCTCGCGTCGTGCTTCGCGTGGGTCGCATCCTCGTGGGGCTGCACCATGGACAGGCCGTTGTTCACGAGCCCCAGCAGGTGCCCCGTCTCGTGCAGCCACACCCCCTGCTCGGAGGCCGCGCACACGGCGTCGCTCACGAGGCTGCTGGGGTCCTGGCGGCAGTAGTGCTCGATGACGTCCTTGAAGAGCACCAGGTGCGTGCTCGCCCAGGCGATGCCCAGCACGTCCGGATTCTGGTAGCTGCCGTCCACGAAGAGCACGTGCATGCGGATGGTGCCCGCCGCGCCATTGTTTCCGAAGGTCTGCTGGGCCAGCGGGAACAGCTCCGCGTCCGTCCACACATGGTCCGCGCCGCGGCTCGCCACGTCCTGCTGGTCCAGGACGACCTTCACGCCCGCGGGCTTGTCCACCACCTTCGCGAGCGCGCTCTCGATGAACGAGATGGACGCGGCGCGCGGCGCCTTGCCGGGCACGCTGTCCACCTCGAGCTCCAGACGCGAGTAGGGGCTCGCGCGCAGGAGGTCCAGGGCCCGCGCCTGCACGGCGGGGCTCACGGGGCCGGGGTTGCCCCCGTCGCCGCCCGCGCCCCCGCCGTCCGGGGTGCCGGAGGGCGAGGGGCTCGCGTCGTGGGTGCCGCAGGCGCCGAGTGCGAGCAGCAGGGCTGTGAGCAGGGCAGGGAGGCGCACGGGACGCGTGGGCTACCCGCTGACGAGGGGCGGCGTCGCGCGGTCCGTCGCGGGCTTGTCCGCCGCCACCAGGCGCAGCTGCGCGGCGGAGGCGCTCGTCGCGTCCACCTCGCGCTCCAGGTAGGTGTAGCCCGCGAGCCCGTCCTCGTAGACGCGCAGCAGCGTGCGCGACTCGTCGAGCGAGATCTTCCCCGCGCGCAGCGCCGCCTCGGTGCTCTTGCGCATCTTCGCGACCAGGTGCTCCTTCGAGTAGCTCACGTAGTGGAGCACCTCGTTCACCGTGTCGCCCTCGACCACGTGGTCGATGAGGTAGCCGCCGCCCGGGGCGAGGCTCACCTGCACCGCGTGCGTGTCGCCGAAGAGGTTGTGCAGGTCGCCCAGGATCTCCTGGTAGGCGCCGACGAGGAAGATGCCGAGCAGGTAGTCGTCGTCGTTGAGCGAGTGCAGCTCGAGCGAGTCCTTCACCTCGCGCCGGTCGATGAAGTGCTCGATCTTCCCGTCCGAGTCGCAGGTGATGTCCGCGAGCACGCCGCGGCGCACCGGCTTCTCGTTGAGCCGGTGGATGGGCATCACCGGGAAGAGCTGGTCGATGGCCCAGCTGTCCGGCAGCGACTGGAACACGGAGAAGTTGCAGAAGTAGGTGTCCGAGAGCTGCTTCTCGAGCGCCTCGAGCTCCTCGGGGATCTCACCGGCCTCGCGCGCGATGCGCATGATCTTCTGGCACAGCGCCCAGAAGATGTTCTCGGCGAGCACGCGCTGCTCGAGCGGCAGGTGGCCGAGGCTGAAGAGCGAGAGGCTCTCCTCCTTGTACTCCTGCGCGTCGTGGTAGGCCTCGAGCAGGTTCTTGTTCGTCACCTCGCGGTAGGTGGCGAGCAGGTTGCGCACCACCGAGGGCGAGTTCTCGGGGGCCTTGTCCGGCACGTGCGCGGGGTCGAACTCGCTGGTGCCCAGCACGTCCACCACCAGCACGGCGTGGTGCGCGACGATGGCGCGGCCCGACTCGGAGACGAGCGTGGGGTGCGGCACCCCGGCCTGGTCACAGGCCTCGAGCACGCTGAACACCACGTCGTTCGCGTACTCCTCGGTGGTGTAGTTCATCGAGGAGGTGAAGTTGGTCTGACTGCCGTCGTAGTCCACGCCGAGGCCGCCGCCCACGTCCAGGTACTTGAGGCTCGCACCCAGGCGCGCCACCTCCACGTAGAAGCGGCCCACCTCGCGCAGCGCGTTCTTCACGTTGCGGATGTTGGAGATCTGGCTGCCCAGGTGGAAGTGCAGGAGCTCGAAGCTGCCGAGGAGGTTCGCCTCGCGCATGAACTCGATGGCCTTCATCAGCTCGCTGGAGGAGAGGCCGAACTTGGAGCGGTCGCCGCCCGAGGCCTCCCACTTGCCCGCGCCGCGGGTGCTGAGCTTCACGCGGATGCCGATGCGCGGCGCGATCCCGGTGCGGCGCGCGACCTCGGCGATGAGCGGCAGCTCGCTGGGCTTCTCCACCACGAGGATGACCTTGCGGCCGAGGCGGCTGAAGTACAGCGCCGTCTCCACGTACTCCTCGTCCTTGTAGCCGTTGCAGATGACCAGGCCGTCCTCCTGGTCCAGCATCGCCATCACCGCGAGCAGCTCCGGCTTGCTGCCGGCCTCGAGCCCGTAGCCGTAGGCGTTGCCCGCCTCGACGATGGTCTCCACCACGTAGCGGTGCTGGTTCACCTTGATGGGGTAAACGCCGCGGTAGCCGCCCTTGTACCCGTGCTCGGTGATGGCCTTGCGGAAGGCCTCGTTGAGGTGGACCACGCGGTTGCGCAGCAGGTCCGTGAAGCGGATGAGCAGGGGCAGGCCGATGCCGCGCCGGCGCACCTCGTCCACGAGCTCCTTGAGGTCCATGCTCGGGGTGGTGGGGCCACCCGGGTGGACGCTGACGTTCCCCTTCTCGTTGATGCCGAAGTAGGAGGCACCCCAGTTGCGGATGCCATAGGTCTCGTGTGCGTCGGCAACGGTCCAGCGGTGCTTCGCGGCGGGGGTGGTCATCGGCGTCGTGTGTCTCCCTGGCTGGTCCTGCGAAAAGGCCCCCCGCGCTTAAGCAGAACGGCCTTCGCGCGCAACTACAGTGAAAGTGCCCGGGGTGCAACAGCTGCCCGAGAGAGGAGCAGGCGAGCAGCCCTGTAGCAACGCCGACAGGAGCCCTGTCTGGTGGGCCAGTGCGGGCGGCATTCCTACCCTTCCTCCAGGGCGCAGGAGGTCGCGTGGAGAGAAGGGGACCCTACATGGAGTCGTCTGTCCGCAGGGAAGAGCCGGCAATCCTCACACCTCGGGATATCTACGAACGGCTGGATCGCTACGTCATCGGACAGGACGCAGCCAAGCGCGCGGTGGCGATTGCGGCGCACAACCACCTCAAACGGGTGCAGGCGCGGCGGGTGCGGCGCGGCAGCCTGATCAAGAAGAGCAACATCCTGCTCATCGGGCCCACGGGCAGCGGCAAGACGCACATCGCGAGGCACCTGGCGGAGATCCTCAGCGTGCCCTTCACCACCGTGGACGCCACCGAGTACACGGAGGCCGGCTACTACGGCAAGGACGTGGAGGTGATGGTCGCAGACCTCCTCTTCAAGGCGAACCACTCGGTGGAGGACACCCAGCGGGGGATCATCTTCATCGACGAGGTGGACAAGATCGCCCGCCGCTCGCAGGGCGCGCGCAACGGCGCGGGCTCCCGCGACATCGGCGGCGAGGGCGTGCAGCAGGCGCTGCTCAAGCTGCTCGAGGGCCGCGAGGTGCACGTGCCGCTCAGCGTGACCCAGGGTTTCAACAAGAGCGACTTCGTCCAGGTGGACACCAAGGACATCCTCTTCATCTGCGCGGGGACCTTCTCGGACCTGCACGACTACGGTGAGGAGGCGGCGCGCACCATCGGCTTCGGCGGCGCGGACGCCGCGCGGCGCAAGAGCAAGCGCATCAGCGTGAAGCAGCTCGTGGACTTCGGGATGCTCGCGGAGTTCCTGGGCCGCCTGCCCGTCACCGTGCAGCTCGAGAAGCTCGAGGAGGACGACCTGCTGCGCGTGCTCACCGAGCCGCCGGATGCCGTGACGCGCGAGTTCCGGGAGCTGCTCTCGCTGGACGGCATCGAGCTCGCCTACAGCGAGGGCGCGCTGCGCGAGGTGGTGCGCTACTCGGCGGAGAAGGGGCTCGGAGCGCGCGGCCTGCGCTCCATCCTCGAGCACGTGATGGCGGACATCATGTTCGAGGCGCCGGAGCGCCGCGAGCAGAGCGTGCGCGTGGACGAGGGCTTCGTGCGCGCCCGGCTGCGCGAGCTGGACCCCGCCCAGCTCAGCGCCTGAGCGCCTCGCGGCGCGCGTCTGCCGCGCGCGCCGCCGCCTCGAGGCGCGACGCCACCACCGGGTCCTGGATGAGCTGCAGCACGCGGTCGTCCCGCAGCAGCGTCGCCACGTCGCCGCGCGCCACCGCTTCGCGCAGGCGCGGGTCCTGGAGCGCGCGCTGGAAGCGCGGGTCCTTTCGCAGGGCGCGGAAGGCCGGGTCCTCCTGCAGCCGCGCGGCGAGCTCGGGGTCCGCCGTAGCGCCGAGCACCCGCACCAGGTCGTGCACCGGCGCGAACTCGGTCATCTCGAAGAGGTTGTAGCGGCGCGCGAGCCCCACCGCGATCGAGTCCTTCGGCGACACGCCCAGGTGCCGCCCCGCCACCTTCACGTGCTCCTCGGCGAAGGTGAGGGCGCTGAGCACCACGTAGAAGACGAGCGCCGCCTTGAGGCCGCCGAGCACGAAGCCCAGCGGCCGGTCCACGCCGCGCTCCCCCTCGTCGCGCGCGCCGAGCAGCCAGCGCAGCAGCGAGGTGAGGGCGAAGCGCACGCTGAAGAGCACCACGAAGAAGACGAGCAGGGTGCCCGCCACCGCGCCGATGAGCAGGGGGCCGCCCAGCGCGTGCGCGAGCGAGGGCGCGAGCAGGGGCCCCAGGCGGCGCGCCGCGAAGTAGCCGGCGGCGAGCGCCACCAGGTTCGCCACCTGGCGCGCCGCACCGCTGCGCGCGCCGAGGAAGGCGAGCAGCAGCACCACGCCCAGGATGACGAGATCGATGACCACGGGTTCGCTGCCCCTCCGCCGGCCGCGGCGCGCGCGAGCCGGCCCTGCGTCAACGGATCTTGAAGCCCTCGCCCTTGCTGCGGCTCTCCTCGAGCAGCTTGCCCTGCGCCTCGGCGAGGCGCTCCTTGTAGCGCGCGTTCTGCGGCTCGTAGGTGAGCGCCATCTTGAGGTTGCGCTCGGCCGAGGCCCAGCGACCCGCCTCGAGGTCCGCCGCGCCCGTCTGGTAGAACTGCCGGCCCTTGGGGTGCGTGCCGATCTGCTCCTCTTGCTCCTTCTTCGCCGCGAGCTTCGTCTCGGCCTCGCTCGTCTCGGTGAAGCGCAGCTTCTGCGCGCGCTCCGGGCCGGTGACGTCCGTCACGTACTTGCGGCGCTTCGTGTCGTCGCGCAGGAAGTAGTAGGCCTCGGTGACGCGCTTGTAGAGCTCGTTCACGCGCTCCTTGAGGCCGCCGTCCGGCAGCTGGAAGAAGCGGTCCGGGTGGTAGGTGCGGCTCTCGCGGTAGAAGGCGCGCTTGATGTCCACCGGCGCCGCGTCCTTCTCGAGCTTGAGGACCTCGAAGTAGTCCAGCGAGTCGAGCGCGTTGCAGCGCATCTCCAGGTCGATGAGCTGCTCGGGGCTGAGGTCCAGGCCCGCGCCGGCGCTCGCCTTCACCGGAGGCAGCGCCCCGGCGGGCGCCAGCGGCGCGGGGGCCTTGACCGGGGCCGCCACCGGAGGCTTCGACGGAGCGCCCGTACGTAGTGCCGGAGCAACCGCGGGCACGCCCGGGGGCGGGCGCGGAGCCTGGGCGCCTGCCGTGGCCTGCGCGGCGATGGAGGGCGGTGCACCGGGGCGCACCGGCGGGACGGCGGGCGGGAGGACGGGGCCTGCGGCCGGAGCCGCGCCCGTCGCGGCTCTCGCCACGGGAGGAACGGAAGCTGCGAACGTCGGCGGCCGTACGGTGGGAGGCAGCACCGGCCCCGCAGCCGGGGCCGCGCCCGGAGGAGGCCGCACGGCGGGGGGGAGCACCGGCCCGCCGGGAGGCGCCGAGCCCAACTGGGGACGCGTGGCAGGGGAGGCCGCGGGGCCCGGGGCGGGCGCTGCGCTCGGCGGAGGACGCGCACCGGGCGGAAGGACGGGGCCGGCAGCAGGCGCAGCGCTGCCCGGGGGACGCATCACCGGGGGGCCGCCGGGGATGGCGGACCGAGGCGCGGCGGGAGCGGCCGTGCCTGCCGCGGGGGGGCGGAGGGGGGCCTGCGCGGGAGCGGCGACCGGTGCCGCGGGCCGCGGCGCGGCCGGAGCGGCTGCGGGTGCCTGAGCGCCCGCGGCTGGCGGCACTGCGGGCCCACGGGCGGGGGCAGTTCCTGTGGCGGCCGAGGGCGCGGGAACGGCAGGGCCCGCTGCGGGCCGAGCGGCTGCGGAGGGAGCGCCCGGCGCAGGAGGAGCTCCGGGGGGAACCGGGCCGATCACGGAGGGCGGGCGCGCAGGAGTTGCCGGGCTGGAGGCGCTCGCAGGGGTTCCTGGCGGGGGCGTGGAGCCCGGCCGCGCAGCGGCAGGCGCAGGCGCTGCGGGCGCGACGGGGCGCGCGCCTGGGGGCGGTGCGGCAGCGGGGCGCAGCGGAGCACTCGCCGGAGCGGGGGAGGGTGGAGTCCCGGGAGCGGGCGCGCGCGGCGCTGCGGGCGGAGCGCCCGCAGTGGGGCCGCCCGGCACGCTCGGAGCCGGGGGCCGCGGAGCGCCCGCCGCAGGGCCCGAGAGCTGGGGCGGAGGACGAGCGGGAGCCGCGGCCGCCGGCGGACGCGCGGCGGGCGCGGCAGGCGTCGATGGCGCTTGCGGCGCGCCGGGCGCGGGCGGCTTGCCGGCGCCGTTGTCAGGGGGCGTCTGGGACATGGCGCGCCCCGCCTACGACGCCACCGCGGGGAGATCCGAGCCGTGGCCGGCGAGCTGGACCTGGCGGTTCGCCTCGATGGACTTCTGGATGTCCGCCTCGGAGAGGCCCGAGGAGAGCGAGATGGTGGTGGAGGTCTTCTGCCCCGTCTCCACGTCCGCCGCCGAGACGTTCACCAGGCCGTCGGTGTTGATCTCGAAGGTGACCTCGATCTTCACCTCGCCGCGGTAGCCGATGCGGAAGCCCGAGAACTCGAACTCGCCGAGCAGCTCGCACTCCTCCGCCTTGTTCGACTCGCCCTGGTACACGCGGATCTTCACCTTCTCCTGGCCGTCCCGGCTGGTGGTGAAGGTCTTCGACTTGTCGATGGGCACCGGCGTGTTCTTGTCGATCACCTTCTCCGTGTAGCCGCCCACCGTGCCGATGCGCAGCGACAGCGGCGTCACGTCCACGAGGAAGGTCTCGGTGCGGCTGTCCAGCAGCGCGTGCGCCTGCAGCGAGGCGCCCATGGCCACGACCTGGTCGGGGTTGATCCCCTCCATGGGCTCCTTCTGGAAGTAGTGCTTCACCGAGTTGCGGATGATGGGCAGGCGGGTGGGGCCGCCCACGAGGATGACCGCGTCGATGTCCGCCGCGGTGAGGCGTGCGCTCTGCAGCGCCTCGTCGCAGACCTTGAAGGTGCGCTGCACCAGGTCCATCACCATCCGGTTGAAGGCGTCCTGGGTGAGCGTCTGGCGCAGGTCCAGCACGTTGCCGTTCGCGTCCTGGCAGATGCCCGCGCACAGGATGTCGGCCACGCCCTCCTGGCCCACGTCGATCTTGGCCTTCTCCGCGGACTCCTTGAGCATCTGCAGGCAGTACTTGTTCTGCCGCAGGTCCAGGCGGGTCTTCGCGAGGAAGTCCTCGGCGAGCCAGGTCATGATGCGGTCGTCGAAGTCGTCGCCGCCCAGGTACGTGTCACCCGCGGTGGCGAGCACCTCGAACACGTCCTTGCCGATCTCCAGGATGGAGACGTCGAAGGTGCCGCCGCCCAGGTCGTAGACCACCACGCGCTGGTTCACGTCCCGGCCGAAGCCGTACGCGAGCGCCGCGGAGGTGGGCTCGTTGAGGATGCGCAGCACCTCGAGCCCAGCGATGCGGCCCGCGTCCTTCGTGGCCTGGCGCTGGTTGTCGTTGAAGTAGGCCGGGACCGTGATGACCGCCTTGGTCACCTCGCGGTTGAGGAAGGTCTCCGCGATCGCCTTGAGCTCCTTGAGCACCAGGGCGGAGATCTCGGGCAGCGAGTAGTCGCGGTCGCGCACGTTGATGCGCACCGCGTTGTTCTCGCCCTCGACGATGCGGTAGGGCATCACCGCCTGCGCCTTCTTCACCTCGTCGGAGAAGTAGTAGCGCCCGATGAGGCGCTTGGCGGAGTACACCGTCGCCTCGGCGTTGGTGATGATGTTCTTCTTCGCGGCGTTGCCCACCAGCACGGTGCCGTCGTCGAGGAAGGACACGCAGGAGGCGTGGGTCGTCTCACCCCACTCGTTGGGGATGACCGTCGGCTGACCGTCCTGGACCACCGCCACACACGAGTACGAGGTGCCCAGGTCGATGCCGATTGCGATCTCGTCCGCCATCTCGTCTCCGCTCCGCGAAAAGTCCTGCGATCTCCAGCCGTTGGAGCGCCGCGCAATGTTAGGCAGTCCGCTCCGGGAGTGTCAAACCGGAAGTGCGGCAAAGGACAATGTTTTCAAGGGCTTGGATGGTCTTTTGCGACCCTGCCGCTGGCTTGAGGACGGACAGGGGCGCCATTATCTAGAGCCTGGAAGGAGCCGCGCCACCATGTCCCTCGCCTTTGCCCTGCTCACGTCCGATCCGAACCTGCTCCGCTGCGAGCTGCAGCGCCTGGAGGCACAGGTGGGGCTGGAGGCCGCGGGCCCCGTCAACGCCATGGGCGTGGGCACCTACGCGCAGGAGGAGGTGCTGCTGGAGCGCTTCGCGGGCGCCGAGGGGCGCACGCTCTCGAGCCTCGCGCCGCGCTACGGCTCGGCGGCGCTGGTGCTGCACGCAGCGCGTCAGCCCCTGGGGCTCGTGGCGGAGGAGAACACCCAGCCCTTCCGGGCGCGCCAGTGGCTCTTCGCCCACCAGGGCAGCGTGCCCGAGTTCCGCGCCGCGCGCGCCGGGCTGCTCGAGCGCGTGCCCGCGCACCTGCGCCGGCTGGTGCTGGGCGGCACGGACAGCGAGGTCGTCTTCGCGCTCTTCCTCGCCCGGCTGCGGGAGACGGGCCGCATGAACGACCCGCGGCTCGAGGCGGAGGTGGCGGGCCACGTGCTGCGCGAGGTGGCCCACGAGGTGGACGCCGCCGCAGCCCACGCGGGCGCCGCGCGCACCGCCGAGCTCAACCTGGTGGCCACCAACGGCGAGCTCCTCGCGGCCGTGCGCTGGGGCGCGGAGCCCCTCTTCTACGCCCGGCTCGAGGGCACCGACACCTGCGAGGCTTGCGGCCTGGGCGCAGCCACCGCGGCCACCCACACCCTGCGCGAGGCGCACCGGCGCCGGCTGTCCGTCGCCGTGGCGAGCCACCCGCGCCGCACCAGCGGCTGGGTGGAGCTGCCGCACGCGACCGCGCTCGTGGTGGACGGGCGCCT
Organism: Aggregicoccus sp. 17bor-14; assembly: GCF_009659535.1. Lineage (NCBI taxonomy): Bacteria > Pseudomonadati > Myxococcota > Myxococcia > Myxococcales > Myxococcaceae > Aggregicoccus > Aggregicoccus sp. 17bor-14. Next base: position 684,893 of record NZ_VJZZ01000001.1, on the reverse strand, counting down.
GCAGGTGAAGCACCTCGGGCCCGCTCAGGGCACGCCGAAGTAGGAAGCCTGCAGGAAGGCCGCGAAGAGGTTGCACGCGGCGTGGAACAGCGTGGAGCCCACCACGGTACCCGTGCGCTCGCGCATCCAGCCGAAGAGCAGCGCCGGGAAGAAGACGAAGAGGCGCCAGGTCTGGAAGATGGCCAGGTGGCCGAGCGCGAAGAGCAGCGCCGTCACCCAGAAGGCCGGGCCCAGCCGCGCCCCGAGGAAGCGCCGGCCCTGGGGCCACGCGTCGCGCAGCCGCGCCTGCACGTAGCCGCGGTAGAAGAACTCCTCGGGCAGCGCCACCACCAGGAGCTGGTCCACCACCCACTCGCCAAAGCGCGGCGGCAGGCGGGGCACGAAGCTCACCGCGCCTGCGCCCGCGTGGGGCGTGAGGTGGTGCGCGAGCCCGAAGGGCAGCAGCGGCACCACCTTCGCCGCGAGGGCGAAGCCCACGAAGTAGAGCGGGCCCACGACGAGGCACAGCACGAGGAAGAGGCGCAGGTCCTCGCGCCACGCCCGGAGGGTCACCCCGTAGTCGCGGTAGTCCTCGTCGCGCCGGCGCATCGCGAGCAGCGGCAGGTAGAGGAAGCCCACGGTGGCCACCAGCTTGGGGACGGTGGAGTTCCCGAGGAGCAGGAACGCCACCACGATGCCGAGGAAGCCCAGCGCCCAGAGGCCCACCGCCTCGCGCACCGCGCCCGGCCAGCGCGCGGGATTCACTTCGTGCCCACCAGCTGCTGCTTCACCGCGCTCAGGGGCAGCGCCTCACAGGCGCGAGGCCCGCGGCGCGCCACGGCGACCGCGACGAGCCGGCCCTGCGCATCGAAGAGGGGACTGCCGGGCGCGAGCGCGAGGGGCACCCGGAGGAAGGGCCCGCGCGAGGGCGCCGCCCGGCCCGCCACCGCCCGGGCGCGCTTGCCCTGCGCGTCCACCACGCCGATGAGCCACGGGCGCTCGGCGCCGGCGGAGGGCAGCAGGGCGACGGAGGCCGCGGGGTGGCCCTCGCCCGGAAGGCGCAGCAGCGCGACCTTCAGGCTCGCGCTCGCCATCAGCACGGGGGCGCGCTGCGGGCCCGCGTCGCTCTGTACCTGCGCCTCGTAGAGGCCCACCTGCTCCACGGACGTGAGCACCTGGCCGCCCGCCCCCACGATCACGCCGGGGCCGCTCTTGTGCGGGCCCTGCACCTGCACGGCGGAGCGCGCGTGCGCCTCGAGCGCGCGCTGGAGGCCTGCGCGGGTCGGGGGTGCGGCCGCGGGGCCCTGCGCGTGCGCGGGCAGCGCGAGGAGCCACAGGCTGAGGAGACAGGGAAGGCGCATCGGGAGGGGCGCGCAGCGTAGCACCCGCGCGCGCCGCGGCTAGGGGCGGCGGCGCAGCGCGCGGATGAAGTCCTCGGCCGGGAGGGTGTTGAGCACGTTCCCCTTTCGCGCCCAGCCCCGGCGCGCCGTGGCCACCGCGAAGGCGAGGTTCTGGAGATCCTCGGCCTTGTGCGCATCGCAGCTCATCACCAGTCGCACGCCGCGCGCGACGGCCATGCGCACGTGCTCGGCCTTGAGGTCCAGGCGCTGCGGCTTGCCGTTCACCTCCACCGCCACGCCCTTCTCGGCGGCCTTGTCGAGCACTGCCTCCATGCGAAGCGCGTACGGCTCGCGCTCGTTGATGAGCCGCCCGGTGGGGTGCCCGAGGATCTGTAGGAAGGGGTTGTCGAAGGCCTGCAACAGGCGCTGCGTCATCTGCGCCTCGTCCATGGAGTGGCGCACGTGGATGGAGCCGATGACCACCTCGAGCTGCTCGAGCAGCGCGTCCGGGTAGTCCAGCGCGCCGCTCTCCAGGATGTCCACCTCGATTCCCTTGAGCAGGCGCACCCCGGTCACCCGGGCGTTCACCTCGTCGATCTCCTCCCACTGCCGCTTCAGGTCGTCCTGCTTCAGCCCGCGCGCGTAGATGGCCGCCTCGCTGTGCTCCGTCACCGTGAGGTAGCGCAGGCCCAGCGCCTTGGCGGCGCGCGCCATCTCCTCGAGCGTGTGCTTGCCGTCCGACCAGGTGCTGTGCGCGTGCACCGCCCCGAGCACGTCCTCGAGCGTGACGAGGTCCGTGGGCAGCGTGCCCGCGAGCGCGGCCTCGATTTCCCCCGTGTCCTCGCGCAGCTCGGGCGGCACCGGCTGCATCCCCAGCGCCGCGTAGAGCGCCCCCTCGGTGGGGACCGCGAGCTTCGTGCCGTCGCGCTGCTGCACGCCCCACTCGGAGATGCTCAGGCCCCGGTCCTGGGCGAGCCCGCGCAGCCGAAGGTGGTGCGCCTTGGAGCCGGTGAAGTGGTGCAGCGCCGTCGCGTAGTCCTCGTCCGGGAGCACGCGCAGGTCCACCTGCAGGTCGCCGTCCGCGAGCCGCACGGAGCACTTGCTCTCGCCCTTGCCGATGAGCTGCGCCACGCCCGGGGCCTTCGCGAGCGCGTCCAGCACCGGGCCGGGCTCGGCCGCCGAGGCGATGAGGTCCACGTCCCCCACGGTCTCGCGCCCGCGGCGCACGCTCCCCGCGAGGCTCGCGCGCACCACGCCCGGCGCCGCCTGCACGTGTGCGAGCAGCGCGCGCGCCTGCGGGAGCACCTCGCCCAGGGGGCGCCGCGTGCCGCCGCCGTGCGCGCGCTGGTAGAGCGCGATGCCCTCCAGGATCTTCGCCTCGCTCTTCTCGCCGAAGCCCTTGAGCTCGCGCACGCGGCCCTGGCGGCAGGCGAGCTCGAGCTCCGCCACGCTGCCCACCTTCAGCTCGCTCCAGAGCAGGGCTACCTTGCGCGGGCCCACGTCCGGGATGCGCAAGAGCTCGAGCAGCCCCGGCGGGAACTCGGCCTTCAGGCGCTCGAAGTAGTCGAGCTTACCGGTGGTCACCAGCTCGGTAATCTTCTGGGCGAGCGCCTGGCCGATCCCCGGCAGCTCCTGCAGGCGGCCGCTCGTCACGAGCGGGCCCAGGTCCTCCGTCAGCCCGGAGATGCGGTCTGCACCGATGTCGTACGCACGGCTCTTGAACGCGTTCTCCCCCTTGAGTTGGAGCAGGAGGGAGATGTCGCGCAGGATCTTGGCCACCTCGTCGCGATTCACTTCCCAAGAGTAATGCGCGTGGGGCACAAGTGCGCGGGCGGCCCTGGAGGGTGGGGCCCGAGTGCCAGAAGGGTGACGATGAAGATCAAGCTGGGGCCCGCGGACTTCTCCGAGAAGGAGCTGCGCGGCTACGAGGTCGGCAAGCGCAGCGTGTGCGTGGCGAAGATCAACGGGCGCTACAAGGGGCTCGACGACTGGTGCAACCACGCGGGCTGCCTGCTGTCGGGCGGCCACCTCGAGGGCAACCTCGTCGTCTGCCCCTGCCACGAGGTGGGCTTCGACATGGACACCGGCAAGAACGCCACCTCGCCGGGCGTGTGCGACGATCAGCCCGCCATGGCCATCTCCGTGGAGAACGGCGAGCTGCTGATCGACCTGCCGGAAGGCGACGTCTAGGACGTCTGGATCAAGGGGAGCGCGCAGCGATGGGACACGACGGACACGATCACGACCATGACCACGGGCACTCGCACGGTCATGGCCACTCGCACGGTCACGACCACGACCATCAGCATGGGCACGACCACGACCACCACCACGGTGCGGGCCACGAGCACGGGCACTCGCATGCGGCGGACGAGCACAAGGCGCACGCGCCGGTGCACGTGAGCACCTTCGTCGTGACCTGCTCTGACAGCCGCGGCGAGGCGCGCGACGACAGCGGGCGCGTGCTGCGCGAGGGGCTGGAGGCGGCGGGGCACACGGTGTGCGGCTACCGGGTGGTGCGCGACGAGGCCGAGGGCATCCGCGCGGCGCTCTCCGAGGCGCAAGCTGCAGGCGCGCGCGCCGTGCTCTTCAACGGGGGCACCGGCATCGGGCGGCGCGACGTGACGGTGGAGACGCTGCAGCCGCTCTTCGAGAAGACGCTGCCGGGCTTCGGAGAGCTGTTCCGGGCGCTCTCGTACCGGGACATCGGCAGCCCCGCGATGATGTCGCGCGCGGTGGCTGGCACCTACCAGGGGATGGTGGTGTTCGCGCTGCCGGGCTCGCCGCAGGCCGTGCGGCTCGCGCTCGAGAAGCTCATCCTCCCGGAGCTGGGACACGCGGTGCGCGAGCTCACGCGCTGAGCCCGTGTCCTCCCTCTCCCTGTGGGAGAGGGCTGGGGCGCGGAACGTGGGCGAAGCTGTCCCCTCTCCCCCTGGGAGAGGGACGGGGTGAGGGAAGAGGAATCCTCCCCGTGCTCCGAGCGTTCACCCTGGTTCGGAGGCGCACCCGTTGACTCGTCGCAAGGCCAGCCCTGTGCAGTTGAAGCCCGCCGCAGCGGCCCAGCTGCGCGCGAGCCTCGACGCCTTCCTGGCCTCGACGGATGCGCGGGCGCGCATCGGGTTCGACCCTGTGGAGTTCCCGCACCGCTACACGGATCCGCGGGACATCGAGGTGAGCGGCTTGCTCGCCGCGGCGCTCGCCTACGGCCGCGCGGACCTGTTCCGGCCGAAGGTGGACGCGCTGCTGCGGCAGATGGGCCCGTCTCCCGCTGCCTTCGTGCGCGGCCTGGACGTGGCGGGCGCGAAGACCCTGCTCGAGGGCTTCGTCTACCGCTTCAACGTGGGCACGGATGTGGCCGTGCTGTTGCTCGGGATGGGCAAGGCGCTGCGAGGGCACGGCAGCCTCGAGGCGCTCTTCGTCGAGGGCCTGGAGCGCAGCGGGAGCCTGCACGGCGCACTGAGCCACTTCACCGCGGCACTGCGCGACATCCCCATGGAGAAGCTGCGCCGCGCGCTCGGCCCCGAGCGGGGGCTCGGCTTCCTCTTGCCATCGCCCCTGGGCGCGGGCTCCGCCAAGCGCCTCAACCTCTTCCTGCGCTGGATGGTGCGCGGCCGGGAGGACGGGGTGGACTTCGGCATCTGGACGCGGGTGCGCCCTTCGCAGTTGCTCATCCCCATCGACACACACATCGGGCGCATCTCGCGCCACCTCGGGCTCACGAAGCGCACGGACCTGAGCTGGCGCACGGCAGAGGAGGTCACGGCCGCGCTGCGGCTGCTCTCTCCCGAGGACCCGGTGCGCTACGACTTCGCGCTCTGTCATTACGGGATGAGCGGCGTGTGCCCCGCGACTCCGGTGCGCGAGAACTGCGCGCGCTGCGTGCTGCTGTCGCAGTGCAGGGTCGGGGCGCGCGTGCTCCGGCGATCGGCGGGGGAACGCTAGTCGCTCAGGGCTCGATGGGTCCCAGCGGGGGCTCGATCGGAATCTGGTCGTCCTCGATGGTCGTCTTGCCCGAGACGTCGAAGGTGCAGTGCGCTTGCGATGCGTCCGCGAAGGTCACGTCCAGCTGGCCCTCGAGGTGCGTGGCCGAGGCCTGGCGAACGGTGAAGACGCCGGAGCGTACTGCCGGCGCGCCCTTGGGCTCGGGGACCCGGAAGCGGGTGACGAGGCCCTCTGCGATGGGACGCTCCGGAGCGCCCTCGCCGAAAGGCACAGCGCTCATGCCCTGGTTCGCCGGGAGCCAGAGCTCCGTGTCCACGAAGAGCGCACCGTCGCCGTAGTCGAGCACCATCCTCGCGATGCGGTTCCTTTCGAGTCCACCGCCGAAGAGGACCTTCGTCTCCCCGCCGAGCTCCGCGTTCAGGGTGCTCGGACCGAGTGTGCCGCTACAGCTCCCGCTGGGCCCTCCACACGCCGCGAGGCACAGCGCCGCGATGCAGCAGGAGACGAGGCGCATCCAGGTTCCTCCTGAGCACCGAGTGTAGGCCTCCAGCGGGAGCCCGCCACCGGAAGGCCGCACTCCGTTTTCCGCCGGACGGACAGCGGACCTCGCGCCGGGCTAGAGCGTGAAGGTTCCGCCGAGGAGCACCGAGGCCTGGGGGCCCGCGCCCGTGCTGGACGTGAACTGGGTGTTGCCGAAGCGGAACACGCCCTCTTGCGCGGTGTGGAAGGTCAGCCCGAGGGGCTCGGCGAACAGCTGACAGCGCGGACCCAGCGTCCAGGTCGCTCCGGCGGCCAGCCGCAGCGCGAGCCCCGTGCGGGCACCGCTCGCCGTCCCCATGCCCGGAAGGCTGAAGCGGTAGCGCAGGTGGGTCACCCCGGCACCCGCGTCCGCGTAGAAGCCCAGCGCCGCAGGGCCGCGCAGGCCCAGTCGCACCGAGGGGATAAGGTCGAGGCCGACCACCCGGCTCTCCGAGTTGAACGCGCCGAGGCTGCTGGCCCGGGAGAAGCCGAGCGGCACGAAGGCGCTGAGCTGCAGGTGGGAGTCGAGCTGAGCGAGCGGCATCCCCGCGCGCACCTGGCCGCGCGCCCAGACCGGGCCGTCGCGGAAGGGAAAGCCCGGTCCGACGGCGAGCGAGACCCAGGGCCGGTGCTCAGGCGCCGCGGCGGCGGCAGCTGCCGGTGCCGCAGGCGGAGGAGGGGACGCGGCGGGCGCGGGCGGTGGGCGCGCCGGTGCACCTGCGGAGCGGGTCGCTGCCGGAGCGGGGGGCGAGGCGCGCGGAGCGGAGCGGGCCGGCGCCGCGGCGCCGAGGAGCAAAAGCACCAAAACACTCACCATCTCCTACCTCCCCTTACTCCGGCAATCTGGAAAGTATTGGCAGCCCCGCAATTGTGGCCGAGTGAACGGATCTATACAGTCTCTCGCTCAGCAGGCAAGCCACCGCCCGGAGGGGGTTGTCCATGGTGACCCACAGGAGTGTGCCCTTCGCAGGGGCATTGGCCCTCACGCTCGCACTGCTGGGGGCCGGGTGTGGTGGCACGCCGGCGCTGGGCGAGGACACCGGGCAGGGTCTGGTCCTGCAGGTGACGGGCGGCAGCTACGAGGACGGCTCGGGGCGGGTAGGGCTGGCGCTGCTCGCCACGCTGCGCGACGCCGGCGGCCACGCCCCGACCGAGAGCTGGACGGGAGCGCTCTCGGACTCGCGCGGACCGCTCGGCGTGAACCTCAGCTATCCGGTGGGAGGCGAGGGCGGCTCGTACGGGGCCTTCTGGTGGCCGGACGTCGGCTTCGCGCCCGGCGAGACCTACGCGCTGACGCTCACGCGCGGCGATGGCGCCACCCTGAGCGCCCACTTCGTCGCCCCGGGCGGCGCGGGTCTGGCGGTACCCGAGGTGGACCTGACCCCGGATGGCGAGCGCCTCGACTGGGCGCCGGTGAGCGGGGCGCAGGGCTACGGGTGCGAGGTGTACGCCGCGGGCAACCTGCAGCTGGGCGTGTCCAGCGCGAGCCCCGGCTGTGACGTGTCGGCGCTGCCCACGGGCAGCTACTCGGCCTCGGTGACGGCGTTCGGCGCGTCCTGGGATGCGCTGCGCGCGGACGCCGCCCAGCGGCCGAAGCTGCCCGCGGCTTTCCACGTCTCGGAGGGCCAGTTCGCCTTCGCTCGCGGCGCCAGCGGCACGACCGCGCGCGCTGCGGCAACGGGGGGAGGGTTCTTCTACGGGCGGGTGCAGCCGGGGCTCGCCGTTTGGCTCAGCCTCACGCGCGCGGACGGAACGCCGTTCGCGGCGTCCGCCCCGGTGGAGGTGGTAGGTCCTGGCCTCAGCGCGGATGCGCCGCTGCGCTTCACCTATCCCGCCAACGCGACGCACTACCTGCTCTGGTCCTACGACGCCCAAGCGCTGCAGGGCACCTACACCCTGAGCGCGAGCGTCGATGGGCAGCGGCTCTCCACCCGCTTCACGCTGGCGGAGCCGGCGCCGCTCGCGGCGCCCGCGAACGCCAGCGCCACGCCGGCCAGCTCCGGTGGGGCGCGGGTGGTGTGGGACAGTGTGGCCACTGCGCGCAGCTACTACGTCAGCGCCTGGGATCGCGCCGGGACCTTCGTCGCGGGGCAGTGGAGCGCCACGCCCGACGTGCGCTTCGGCTCCGGGACCTTCAGTGCAGGCAAAATTTACGACGTGTACGTGGCCGCGACGGATGTCGACGAGTCATCGGTGTCGAGACCTGAACGTCTGTCGGTCTCCGAGAACACCTACCTGCCCGCTTCCTTCACCGCGCAGTGAACGAGGTCCCCGTGAGCTCGACCCGCGTTGCCCCCGTTTGCCTCGTTGCCGCTGCGCTCGCGCTGCTCTCCTGCCAGCAGGGGCCGTCCGCAGACCCCGCCCCCACGCTGCTGAAGCTCAACCCCACCGCGGTGCAGTCCAAGCTCGGCGTGCAGGCGGAGGCGTTGTTCGACCGCGACACCACGCGCGGCCTTGAGCTGGACGGGCCGCTCGCCCTCACGCTGCCCTACGCAGGGGACGTGCAGCTGCAGCGCGTGAAGGTGTTCGCGCGCGGGCCGGTGCGCGTGGAGCTGTCCGGCATGCCGGACTTCGAGGCGAGCGGGGCGGGGGCCTGGGAGAGCCTCTCGGCGACCGGTGCGCCGGCGACCACGCGCACCGCGCGCGTCACGCTGGTGCCGCTCGCCCCGCACGTGCGGGTGGAGGAGCTGGAGCTGTGGGGGCCGGGACAGGTGCGCCCGCCCGACCTCACGCAGGCCCTCGCGGAGCGCTCGCGGGAGCAGGGGAGCCTCGGGCTCACCAACGTGCACGTGTTCAGCGCGCAGCCCACCGGGGCGACCCTCTCTCCGCGTGGCATGGACGGCGAGTCCTGCGCCCGCTTCCAGCTGGCGGCGCCCCTGCCGCTGGGCACCGTGCGCCGCGCCCACCTCGTGTACGAGGCGCGCGGCGCGCAGCGCCCGTCCGTGCTGCAGCGCAGCCTCGGCGGGCGTCCGGCGCAGGGCGGTCTGTGGCTGGGCAGCTCGGGCAAGACGCACACGCTCGCGGACGAGCTGAACCCCGAGTGGCTCACGCCGCAGGACACCGTCACGCTGTGCCTCCCGGACGCGGCCACCGACCAGGTGGTGCTCGAGAACGTGCGGCTGCTGCTGGAGCAGGACGACGGCACGCACCCCTTCCAGCGCGAGACGGCGCTGCAGCTCTCGGCCGCGCTGGACGGTGACACGCGCACCTCGGCGGCGGTGGGAGGCGGCGCGCTGGAGATGATGTTTGCGCGGCCCACCGCCGTGGACTTCGCCGCGCTGGACGTGGACAGCCCGGCCACCGAGGTGGGCTCTTCGCTCTACGACGGCAAGGCGTGGCAGGACCTCGGCTCGCTCTCGTTCGCGCGCGGCCACAATGCGCTCGCGCTGGACGGGCGGGCGGGGCAGGGCGTGCGGCTCGTGTTCCCCGCCTCGCGCCGTGCGGACGTGCCGGCCGCCAGCGTGGCCGAGCTGCTCATCAGTGGCAGCGGCGTGGGCCCGCGCATCGGCGGGCCGCGCCTGGTGCTCACCCAGCCGGTGGGCCTGCGGGCGCTGCCGGGCGGGCGGCTGTCGGCGGAGCACTTCAACGGCCGCGCCTACCTCGCCGGGTGGGCCGAGTCTCCGGTGGGCCCCGGCACCGTCACGGTGGACGGCGTGCCGGTGGACTCCGGCGATGGCAGCTTCGGCGTGGAGCTGCACCGCCCGGAGGGCGCGGACACGTGGAGCGTGACGCTCGTGGCGCGCTTCGCCGACGGCAGCAGCACCGAGCGCGTGGTGGTGCTGGACCGCGACGCGCAGGCCGAGGTGGACGCGGAGGCCGTGGGTGCGAGCGGGAGTGCCGTCGCGGACGCGGTGCTGTTCGGCGCCGAGGAGCAGACGTCCTGGGGCAAGGTGGATGCGGTGCGGGGCGGCAAGGTGCGGCTCGGGGAGCGCGCCGAGTTCGATGCGCCCGTGGACGCGGTGGACGCCCCGCTCAGCGTGGGCATCACGCGCAAGATGCCCGAGGCCGTGCCCGAGCTGGACCCGGGCATGGTCAACGTCACGGCGCCCGCCAACGCCGGCTACCGCTTCTCGCCACCGGGGACGAAGTTCAAGAAGGCGGTGACCATCCGGCTGCCCTACGACTCATCGCTGCTGCCCGACGGCATCCCCCCCGAGCAGGTCCAGACCTTCTACTACGACGCGGGTGACAAGCAGTGGAAGCCGCTCAAGCGCAAGCAGGTGCTGCGCACCACGCAGCAGGTGGAGAGCGAGACCGATCACTTCACCTTCATGATCAACGCGGTGCTGGTGCTGCCGGACCACCCGGGCCCCATCTCCTTCGATCCCACCAGCATCAAGGACCTCAAGGCCGGAGATCCCGCCTCGGGGATCGAGCTGATCAGCCCGCCCGCGGGCAACGGGCTGGGCACGGCGCGCGTGGGCTTCGCGCTGCAGCTGCCGGCCGGACGCGGCGCGCACAACCCCTCGCTCGCGCTCGCCTACGACTCCACCGCGGGCAACGGCTGGGTGGGCGTCGGCTGGGATCTCTCGGTGTCCAGCGTGCAGGTGGACACCCGCTTCGGCGCGCCCTTCCACGACGGCTCCGAGCGCTTCACCCTGGACGGTGAGCAGCTGGTGCCCGTGGGCTCGGGCCCCTGCGTGGCCGGTGGGACCGGCACCCGCTTCGCCGCGCGCGTGGAGCACTCCTTCCAGCGCGTGGTGCACTGCGCGGCGGGCACGGCGCTGGATCACTTCGAGGTGGCGCAGCAGGACGGCGTGCTGCGCCTGTACGGCGTGACGGACGGGGCGCGCCTCGCGGACCCGGCGGATGCGCGGGCGATCGGGCAGTGGGCGCTCGAGCGCGTGGTGGATGCGCACGACAACCTCACGCTCTACCGCTACCTCCAGGATGCCCGCAGCGCGAGTGGCACCCGCTTCGACCAGAACAACGCGGAGGACTTCCGCCAGCTGTACCTGAAGGAGATCCTGTACTCCGGCAGGGTCGAGCGCGCCGCGTCCGCGGGGGACGCCGCCTCGTTCCTCTCCAGCGCGCAGCTGGGCCCCTACCTCGTGCAGCTCGAGCTGCAGCGCAGCGGAGCGGCGCTGCGCGAGCGGCCGGACATCATCACCAGCGGCAGGCTCGGCTTCAAGACGGTGACGCGCTACCGGCTGGGCACGGTGAAGGTGCGGCTCAACACGCCCACGGACGACACGATCGTGCGCGAGTACCGGCTCACCTACGAGCAGGGAGACTTCGGCAAGTCCCGCCTCACCCGGGTGGAGCAGTTCGGCGTCGGAGGCGTGGCCGGTGGCGCGCTCTTCTACGCGCACGACCTGGAGTACGCGTCCGTGGACGACCATGGCGCGAGCGCGTTCTCGCAGGTGGCCCGCTACGACTTCGACCAGGAGGACGACGAGGCGGCCACGGCCTCGAGCGAGTGGGCGCTCGGGGCGCACGCCTACGCCGGCATCGGCTTCACGATCGACAAGCAGGCCGGCTCGGTGGGAGCGCGCGTGGGCTTCAACCACCGCGAGAGCACCACGCACGCCAGCCTGATGGACATCAACGGGGACGGGCTCCCGGACCGCGTGGTGGCCGGCAGTGGGGGCCTGCGCGTGCAGCTCAACGACCCGGGCCGCTCGCGGCTGGGACCGGTGGCGCCGCAGGGAGATCCCAACGCCGGCGGCGCGGTGCGCCCGGTGGGGGGTGGGCTGTCGCTCGGTGGCGAGACCGGCGAGTCGGTCAACGCGGCCCTCCAGGCCACCTTCAGCGGCTTCTCGGCCAACGTGGGTACCACATCCAGCTGGACTCGCTCCTCCACCTTCACGCTGGATGCGGACGGTGACGGCCTCGTCGACTTCGTGAACGGGGGCACCATCCTCTTCAACCAGCCCCGCGGCACGCCCCAGTGCAACGCAGGCTCCTTCTGCTTCAGCCCCACCAAGGCGGTGACCGGCGCGCTCGACTTCGGCAACCTCGCGGGCGCGAAGGACCTGTTCCAGGACGATCCCGCCGTGGCCCAGGCTGCGCGCGACGTGGAGCGCGACTTCAGCCCCAGCGATGCGCTCCAGGAGTGGACCGCCCCCTTCACCGGCACCGTGGACATCTCCGGTGCGCTCGCCTGGCTGCCGGGGCGCAGCCTCACCGGCATGGACGCGGACGGCGTGCGGCTGCGCATCTACCGCAACAGCGAGCTGCTTGCCGAGTACCTGAGGCCCGCCACGGCCACCGCGCCCACCGCGGTCTCGCGCACCGGGGTCGCGGTGCAGCAGGGCCAGCGGCTGTACTTCGTGCTCAGCACGCTGCGCAAGGTGGCGATCAGCGAGGCCGGCGTTCCTCTGGAGGAGACCTCCTTCGCCCCGGTCGTCCGCTACACCGGCTGCAGCGGCGGCTGCGGGGGCGTGTCCGCCGCGGATGCGACCCTGACGGACGCCACCGGCGCCTCGCTCTTCACCTTCGACGCGGCAGCGGACTTCAAGCTGGCCGGCGGCCCGCTGGTGGCGGTGCAGGCGCCGCGCTCGGGCCTGCTGCAGGTGGATGGCAGCTACGCGAGCGACGGAGCGGCAGACGACGTGCGCATCTGCCTGCAGCACTTCACGGCCACCCAGCCGCCGACCTCGCGCGCGTGCGCGCCCACCGACCTGCTGCTGCGCGACTACGCGGGCGGCGTGGGCCACGAAGTGCTCAGCCAGTCTCTGCGGGTCTCGAGCGGCGACTCGCTGGTGTTCCGCATGGAGACGGACTTCCCCATCGACCCCGCCTCGGTGCGCTGGGAGATGAAGGGCGAGATGAGCGAGGTGTGTGACGCGCACGGCGTGTGCGCGGCGCCGGCCGCACGCGACCTGCCGCGGCTGCGCTTCGCGGCGGACCCCTTCCTGCCGCTGCACACCGCGGTGGAGGACGTTCCCCTGCGCCCGCTCGTCATCCCTCGCGATGGCCGCCTCTCCCTGCACAGCGCGGCGGGCACCGCCTTCGACGCCGCGGGCAGCGACCAGCACTTCAGCGCCCGGATGCGCAACCGGCTGCTCTTCAAGCACCGCCGCAACGAGAGCCGCGACGTCTCGCTCGACGTGCGCGCCGGCGACCAGATCTCCTTCCAGGCCCACAGCCCCACCGCCGCCGGGGGCACCTCCTGGGAGGTGGATGCCCAGCTGGAGTACGCCACCTCGAACGGCGGCACGCAGCGCATGGCGCTCAGCGTGCCGCGCCAGTTCACCAACGAGATGAGCTACCGCGGCCCGCTGCTGCCGCCGGTGGCGCCGCGGGCCTCGCCCTTCGGCGGTGGCTTCCACGGCTGGCGCTACGGCCTGTGGGGCGGGCGCCAGGCGCTCGCCGCGCGCCCGGAGGACGGGGTGGCCGCGCGCCCCGAGGAGCCCTTCGACAGCGAGCTCTTCTACTCGGACGCCCAGCTGGAGCTGGGCGGCGGCGACGACCGCTCGAAGTTCCACGAGGCCAAGGGCCAGATCCGCGACGAGGAGAGCGACGTGGCGCGCCGGCTGCGCCTCTACGCCCCGCTCGTTCCGCGGCGCACCGGCACGCGCCTGTACGACGACCTGGTGGGCCTCAAGCCAGAGCCTGCGTACGTGAGCGCCGACGGCGCGACCTTCGTCGCCCGGGGCAGCATGCATGGCGGGCAGAAGGGCACCGTGGCCAGCGCGCCCGGCGGCGCGGTGCGCACGGTGGATGCGGCCTTCCGCGTGGGTGACACCACGCGCGCCAGCACCTCGACCAGCTTCGCCGCGGGCATCGGCGCCTCCTACGGGCCGGCGGGCCTCTCGTTCAACGTGAGCAGTGGCCGCACGTCGCAGCGCATGGACGTGCGCGACATGAACGGCGACGGCATCCTCGACGTGGTCGTCAGCGGGCAGAAGGGCGGCAACGGGGTGCGCCTCACGCACCTCAAGCAGCTGTCCCTGCGCAAGACCGTGCCGGGCTCGGGGCCGCAGCTGAGCGAGAGCTCGGACGTCACCGCCTCGGCGGGCCTGGGCCTCTCCTCGCCGGTGCCGGACACCAGCGCGGGCGGCAACGTGCGCGGCATGCACGCCATGTTCCCGACCTCGGTGGGCGTGGGCCTCGCGGCCACGCTGTCCTCCACGGACGCGGACCTGGTGGACGTGAACGGTGACGGCCTGCCGGACCGCGTGCGCCGCGACGGCAGCGGCTTCCGGGTGCGGCTCAACCTCGGCGGCCGCTTCGCGAGCAGCGAGGACACCCTGCCGGTGGCCTCGTGGAGCCTGAACGGGGCGTACGATCCCTTCGCCTCCCAGCTGGGCGTGGAGACGCCCGACGATGCGGACGACGACGAGACGAAGGGCGGCTCGGACGCGCGCGGGGCGCTCGGCTCGGCCAACAGCCCGGACGTGGTGCGCCGCAGCTCCGCGGTGACGGTGGAGACCAACCTCGGCTTCACCATCGCCGAGGACTACGGCGTCACGGCCAACTGGTCCTCGAGCCTCAGCGGCACCCAGGTGGTGCTGATGGACGTCACCGGTGACGGCCTGCCGGACTACGTGCGCAAGTCCTCCGGGGAGAACGCCTTCCACGTGAAGGTGAACCTCGGCTACGCCTTCGCGCCGGAGCAGACCTGGCCCGTGCCCGCGTGGCCGCAGGGCGTGGTGGACCCGCACTTCAAGCTGGATGCGCCCGGCCTGGGCGCCGCCGTCAACGCGCTCGGGCTGCAGGACGGCATCGACACCGTGGAGGCGAGCGGCACGCACAGCCGCGTGCCCAGCGTGGGCTTCGTCTACACCATCCCGGTGCCGCTGCCGCCCTTCGGCACGCCCGTGCTGCACTTCTCCTTCGGCGGAGACGTGACGCCCGAGCGGGTGTCCGGCGTGGAGCTGGCGCTGCAGGACGTGAACGGCGACGGCCTCGCGGACCACGTGCTCAAGACCGAGGAGGTCAGCTCGCTGCTGGGGATGGGGCCCGGCCCCAGCGCCGCCAACCGCAGCGCCATGTACGCCCGCATCAACGGCTACGCCGGCGCGAACCTGCTGCAGCGGATCAAGCGCCCGCTGGGCGGCAGTATCTCGCTCGCCTACGAGCGCGTGGGCAACACGGTGCAGATGCCCGAGAGCCGGCACGTGCTCACGCAGGTGCAGGTGCAGGACGGCACGGGGGAGCTCACCCAGGGCCACGTCCTGACCACCCGCTACACCTACGACGGGGGCCACTTCGACCGCGCGGAGCGCGACTTCCTCGGCTTCTCCACGGTGACGCGCCTCAACCCCGACGGCAGCCGCGTCATCCAGACCTTCGCCAACGACACGGTGGCGCGAAAGGGCCTGCTCTTGCGCGAGGAGACCCGTGACGCGGCGAACAAGCTCTTCGGCGCCACGGTGAACACCTACGGGGCCACCACCCCGCTGGCGGCGCCGCTCGCCCAGTGCATGGCGTACGCGCCCTTCTTCCTCTCCGCAGCGGACTACTGCGCGCCCACCTTCACGCCGCTGGAGCGCTCGGAGGTGCGCCAGTACGAGGGCCGCACCGAGGACGTGAATGCCCCGGGGCTCGCGTCCGCCCAGGTGCTGCACTACGACCTCGCCACCGGCAACGTCACCCTGGTCGAGGACCTGGGCGACCTCGCGGACCCCTCGGACGACCTGCACGCCCGCATCGCGTACGCGACGAGCAGCGCGCTCGCGGCGCTGCACATCGAGAGCAAGGTGGAGAGCGTCGAGGTGCGCGCGGGCTCGCCCGCCTCGCCGGGCGCGCTGATGCGCCAGCGCAGCGCCACGTACGACGAGCACGGAGACCTGGTCCGCCAGGTGGCGAAGATCTCCAACTCGGAGAGCTCCGAGTCGCTGCTCGCCTGGAACGCGGACGGCCTGCTCCAGACCCTCACCGGGCCTCCCAACGCCCGCGGCCAGCGCTACCAGGTCAGCTACCAGTACGACCCGGTCACGCGCGCGCTCGCGACCACCATCTCGGACTCGTTCGGCTACACCTCGCAGGTGGACTACGACCTGCGCTTCCAGCAGGCGGTGCGCACCCAGGACGTGACGGGCAACGTCACCGAGCAGGCGTTCGACTCCTTCGGCCGGCTGGTGCGGGTGTGGAGTCCCTACGAGTCGCGCAGTGGCGCCCCCACCCTGGAGGTGACCTACGGCCACACCGACTTCCCGGCCTGGGCCACCACCGCGCACCTGCTGCCGGACGCCAACGAGCGCGGCGCGGACCGCACCCTGGACACCACGCTGTTCATGGATGGGTTGAACCGCCCCCTGCAGATGAAGAAGGACGTGGAGCTCGAGGGCCACATCGTGGGCCACAGCGTGAGCGGCCACGTGGCCTTCGACGCGATGGGGCGCCTGAGCGTGCAGGGGCAGACCTTCTTCGATTCGTCCCCCACGCAGGTCTACGTGCCCGGCCTCCCCATCCATCCGAGCACCGAGGAATACGACGTGCTGGGCCGGCGCGTGCGCTCCACCACCGCCGACGGCTCCGTCACCCGGATGAGCTACGACTTCGCGCCCCTGCCCGGTGGCGGGCCGCTCAAGCTGCGCTCCACCGTGGTGGACCCGATGCTCAACGTGCGCGTGCTCTACCGCGGCGCGGACAGCAACCTGGACGCCGTGGAGGAGCACATCGAGGGGCGCGCGCCGCTCACGCGCTACGAGCGCGATCCGGTGGGGCAGCTGGTGCGCGTCACGGACGCCGCGGGCAACGTGACCCGCACGGGCTACGACCTGCTCGGCCGCCGCACCTTCGTGGACGGCCCGGACACCGGCCTCACCGAGCTGCGCTACGACGCGGCCGGCAACCTGGTGGAGCGCGTGGAGCCCAACCTGCGCGCCGCGGGCCTCGCCATCCGCTTCGAGTACGACTTCAACCGCCTCATCCGCGTGGAGCGGCCCGGCTCGGACGAGCTGCGCTACGCCTATGGTCCGCCGGGCGCTGCGGAGAACGCCGCCGCTCGCCTGGTCCGCATCGACGACGAGGCGGGCAGCGAGACGCGCGGCTACGGCCGGCTCGGCGAGATGGTCCGCTCCACCCGCACCGTGCGCGCGCTGCGCCCGGGTGACCGCGAGCGCACCTTCACCACCCGCTTCGAGTACGACGCCTTCGGCCGGATGCTCGGGATGGTCTATCCGGACGGCGAGGTGCTGCGCTACGGCTACGACGCGGGCGGCCTGCTGCGCGACGCCACCGGCCACCGCCCCGGCTCCGCCCATGCCCCGGCCGAGTCGCAGACCTACCTGCGCTCCACCGAGTACGACGTCTTCGGCCAGCGCACCCGCCTGGTGATGGGCAACGGCGTGGTGTCCACGTACAGCTACGATCCGCTCAATCGCCGGCTCGCCACCGTGACCACGCGCACGCCGCGCGCCCGCACCCTGCAGGCGATCAGCTACCGCTACGATCGCGTGGGCAACGTCACCGGCCTGGTCAACGCGCTCGGCCAGCCCGTGGGCAGCCACTCGGGCTCCGTCTCCTACAGCTACAGCTACGACGAGCTGTACCGGCTGACCTCCGCCACGGGCGAGGCCCTGGCGCGCCCCGGCCTCATCGACCGGTTCGCCTCCCGCTTCGCCTACGACGACATCCACAACATGCGTCACAAGACGCAGGTGCACGAGCTGCTCAGCAGCCGCCCGGAGGGCGCCAACGCGGCCCGTCCGGACGCCTCCAACCACGACGAGGCTTACGAGTACGGCGGCACCGGGCCCCACCGGGCCACCCGGATCGGCGACACGCTCTACACCTACGATCTCAACGGCAACACGCTCGTCGAGTGCCGCACCGTCAATGGCTCGGGCTGCGCGGACACCGACGGCACCACCGGCTCTCCGGAGACGCACAACCACTACCGCCGCTACGTCTGGACCCAGGACAACACCCTGCGCGCCGTGGTGCACGGCGGCGGTGACACGACGCGCTTCTTCTACGATGCGCAGGGCGAGCGCGTGGTGAAGCTGGGCCGCGGCGGGACCAGCATCTCGCTCGGCCAGTTCTTCTCCATCAAGGGCAAGCGCCACGGCACCAAGCACATCTTCGCCGGCGAGACCCGCCTCGCCTCCAAGCTCATGCCCGTCCCGGACGGGGACATCGGGATGAGCGGGCCTCCCGGCTCGGTGGTGCTGACCAACGGGACCGGCAACGTCAACGGCTGCGAGCCCAGCGACGACCAACCCCAGAAGTGCCCGGTGATCGTCCCGACCCCGGGCGAGGACCCGGACGGCGAGCCTGCGGTGCGGCCGGCCACGTACTACTACCACCCGGACCACCTCGGCTCGACCAGCTGGATCACCGACCAGCTGGGCAAGGTGCACGAGCACGTGGAGTACTACCCCTTCGGAGACGTGTGGCGCGACCAGCGCAACGACGACGACGGCGGACCGGCGAAGGCGCCCAACTACCTCTTCACCGGCAAGGAGTTCGACGAGGAGACGGGCCTCACCTACGTGGGGGCGCGCTACTACGACTCGCGGCACGCGCGCTGGATCAGCCCGGATCCGATGCACTCGGACTACCTGGACGGCGCTCCCAACGGCGGCGTGTTCACGCCGGTGAACCTGGCGCTCTACGCGTACGCGAACAACAACCCGCTGGTCTTCGTGGACCCCACCGGGCTCTTCAACGTCTCCTGGAGCGACGCCGGCAAGGGCTTCGTCAAGGGAGGCGCGTGGGGCCTGGCAGGCGGCATCGTGATCGGCGCGGCGCTGGCCGTGGCCTCGCCGGTCGTCGCTGCGGCGGTGGGCGGCGCGCTGGTGGGCGTGGCCGTGGTCACCACCGGCAAGGCGGTCTACGAGATCGCCACCGGACGCGAGGTGGGCACAGGCCGACAACTCAACGACCGCGAACGCTCGTACATGGCGGGCGAGCTCGCGGGCGGCTTCGTGGGTGGAGCGGTCGGCGGCTACGCCGGCTCGCGCGCGGGCAAGGCGCTCGCGGGCGCCATGCGGGCGCCTCCCGTGGAGCCTCCGGGACCGCGGCTGCCCCAGGACGTGGACGTCAACCCCACCGCGCCGCGCGCCAACAACGGCGTGGGCTCGAACGGCCAGCAGGCCCCTATCGGCAAGTCCCCCGCACAGGCCGCCGAGCTGGCGCGCGACATCCGCGCGGCGCGGGCCAAGGGCGCCACGGACATCCGCGTCAACCAGCAGCAGGTGAACGCCGCCGGCGAGCGTGTGGGCATCAACCGTCCGGACCTCCAGTACACGCTCAACGGCAAGCGCTTCAACGTGGAGTACGATTCGCCCAGCTCGGGTCGCGGTCCGGGGCACGAGGCGCGCATCAAGGCGAACGACCCCAACGCCCACGTCGAGCTCAAGATCATCAAGGACAAGTGAACGTGAGCACCGAGTCACCTCAGGGGTTGCTTCCGCAGTACTGGCCTCTCACCATGAGTGTGGGCTTCCTGGACGCGCCCCTGGGGCGCGTCCGAGACGCCTTCGCCGCGTGGCTCGCGGAGGTGCGCCAGGCCCGACCCGCCGTGAACCTCGGGCGGGCTCCCCTGGTGGCACACCTCGGCCGGCTCGAGCCGCTCGCCTTCACCTGGAGGCGCATGCTGCTCGTGCAGACGCGCTCCGCGTGGACGGCCGTGCTGCTGAGCAACAGCAGAGGGGCGGACGTGACGCCCCCGGTCTCGCACCTGAGCGAGGTGCTCGGCGTGCGAGGCGCACTCTTCTCCAACGTCCCGCAGGTGGAGGATGCCAGCGGGCGCGTGGTGAGCTTTGGCGAGGTGCGCTTCGACCTGGTGTCGGAGAAACCCGGCTACTTCCTCAACCACGTGCGCACCGTCTACGTGATGAACGACGGCGGGCGCTGGGTGTTCACCGCCCAGGGAGAGCCGCAGCCCTTCGAGGAGCCGGAGGCGTACAAGGCGCGCAAGGTGCGCGACCGCTTCACCGCGCCCATGCTCGAGCGCTACGCGCGCGGGCTCGGGATCGAGCTCTTCACGCCCGAGTTCTACGAGGGCGAGGCAGCGCTGCTCGAGACCGGGGACGCGCTGCCTCCGGGGCAGAAGGAGCTCTCGCTCGCGCAGGCGCGGCGCGAGCTCGGTTTGTCCGCCTGAGCGGAGGGAAGCCATGAAGCGAGCGGTGCGGGCGATCAGCAGGCTGGGCTGGGGCGCGGTGGCGGCACTCGCGGCCTGTGGTGGCGGGAGCGGGGGAGGGGGAGGCCCGGGGGAGCAGGGCAAGGTGGTCGTCACGGTCGCCATCGGCGGGCTCGGCGGCGGCGAGGTGCGCGCCACCGGCGGCACGTTCCGCTGCAGTGGCCCCGCGTGCCTGCTCGAGGGCGAGGCTGGCAGCACGCTCACGCTCGAGGCCAGCCCCGCCGCGGGCGGCGCCTTCACCGGGTGGAGCGGCGCCTGCTCGGGCACGGGCAGCTGCCGGCTCACCTTCGACCTGGGGGCCGCCAAGGTGGTGGCGGGCTTCGCTCCGCCGGGCACCTGGTCGCGCAGCTTCGGCTCCGCGGGGGCGGACGTCCCCCTCGCGGTGGCGCGGGACGCCACAGGCAACGCCACGGTACTCGGCGTGCTCGCCCAGGACGCGCGGGTGGACGGCCAGACGCTCGCCGCCGGGGTCTTCGTGGCGCAGTTCGGAGCCGGAGGGACGCTGCGCTGGGGCCGGTCGCTGCCGAAGCTGGGCACGGACGCCCGCCTCCGGGCGCTCGCGGGCGGGGACCTGCTGGTGGCGGGCAGCTTCAGCGGCACGGTGCAGCTGGGAGCGCAGAGCCTCACGAGCGCGGGTGGCACGGACCTGCTCGTCTCGCGGCTGGACCCGTCCGGCGCGCCGCGCTGGGCCCGGCGCCTGGGCGGCGCCGGCGACGAGCGCGTCACGCTGCTCGACGCGGCCGCGAGCGGCGCCCTCTTGGTGGGCGGGGACACCACCCAGGGCTACTCGGCGGAGGACTGCCCTTCGCCCTGTACCTTCCTCACCGCCGGCTTCGTCTATTCGCTCGGGGGGGACGGGCAGCTCGCCTCGGTGAGCGCCCAGGGCAAGGGGCCCGCCGCGCTCGCCACGGATGGGCTGGGGCGCCGCATCCTCGCGGGCGACGACGCCTCGAGCACCTTCAGCCTCTGGGTGGCGGCGACGGACGCCGACGGCGCCTGGGTGTGGGGCTACGAGCCCACGCGGCCCGCCGCGGCCCGCGCGGTGCCGCGCTGGCTGCGCGCGAGCGCCACGGGAGAGGTGCTCGTGGCGGGCTCGTACGCCGGGACCCTGACCGACGTGGGGACGGTGGGCTTCGAGTCTCGCGCGGACCTGTTCCTGCTCTCGCTCTCCCCGACGGGCGCGGTGCGCTGGGGCCGCAGCTACGGCGGTGACGACCTTCAGGTGCTGGGCGGAGCCGCGCTGGACGCGCGCGGCGACCTCGTCCTCGCAGGCTCGAGCTACGGCAGCCGTCCGGACCTCGGCAGCGGCGCAGTGGACCTGGGCGCGGGGCTGGGGCAGCAGGCCTTCGTCGCGCGCTACGGCACCGACGGCACCCCGCGCTGGTCCGCCGTCTTCGGCAGCACCGGAGAGGATGCTGCGGTGGATGCAGCCTCCGCAGGCGCGGACGTGGCCGTGGTGGGCAGCTTCGAGGGCAGCGTGCACTTCGGAGACGCGGAGCGCACGAGCGTGGGGAGCAAGGACATCTTCCTGCTGTCGGTTCCCTAGCAGGGCCTGGGCAGGACCAGCGAAGGGTTGACGAGGTGACGAGCCGATGAGCGATGCGCGCAAGTGGGGCGTGGGCCTGGTGCTGGTGGCGCTGGGGGCGGCAGGTGGCTATGCGGTGGGTGCGTGGCACGGTGGCGCGGACGCTCCCGGTGCCGCGCCCGCGCGCGGCCCAGCGGTGGCCACCTTCGAGGGAGGCCGCATCGACGCGGAGGCCGTGCGCGAGCGGATCCGCGAGGAGGGGCCGCTGGTGGCCGAGACCTACGCGACGCCCGCCGGGCTGCACGAGCTGGTGGAGCGGATGGCGCGCGAGCAGGTGCTGCTCGCCGAGGCGCGCAAGAAGGGCTACGACCACCGCCCCGCGGTGACCCGGCAGTGTGACGGCGCGCTGCTCGAGGCCTTCCTCGAGGGCGAGTTCGAGGCTCCCGAGCGCGCCCGTGCGCTCGCCCCCGGTGAGCTCGAGTCCGCCTTCACGGCCCAGAAGGACGCGCTGTCCCATCCGGCCCAGGTGCGCGCCGCGCAGATCTTCCTCGCGGCGCCCGCGAAGGACGCAGCGCTGCGCCAGCGCCAGCGGCGCGCCGCGGAGGCCCTGCTCGCCGAGGCGCGCACGGCACTCGCCCGCGACCCCGAGGCCTTCGCCGCGCTGGCTCGCCGGCGCTCGGAGGATCCGCGCACCCGGCCGCTCGGGGGGGAGCTCCCCCTCATGACGCAGGCGCAGCTGGCCGCAGTGCTGGGGGCGCCCGCTGCCGAGCGCGCCTTCGCCGGCACGGCGCCACGCACCGTGCTCGACCAGGTGGTCGAGGCGGAGGACGGATTCCGCGTGGTCGCGGTGCTGGAGCGCCGGGCGGCCTCGGAGACCTCTCTGGACGAGGCGCGCGAGCTCCTCGAGCCGCGGGTGCGCCGCGAGCGGCGCAAGCAGGCCTACGACGCCTTCGTGGCCGGGCTGGAGCAGCGCGCACAGGTGCGCATCGACGACGCCGCCCTCTCCCAGCTGAGCGGGGCGGCCTCGGCCGGCGCGCGCTGAGCGCGGTGGACCGGGTGGCAACAAGTCCCTAGGCAATCACGGGGACGTCGTGCGGACGCGCTGGGAGGCGGCGCTGCACCTCCTCGTCGGTGAGGCTGGTCGAAGATGACCCCAGAGGAGTTCGTCGAAGTGGTGCGACAGGTCGTGATGCAGGGCGCCGTGCGCGCGGCGGTGTCGCTCCTCGAGCGTCCACCGGGTCGCCGTCCCGCTCCCAAGCTCGTAGCGGCGAGCGCCTGGTACAACGGGCTGAGCGAGCAGGACCGTGAGCAGGTGCGGGGTGTCGCGGCCATGGCTTCGCATGCCGCCGTCTTCGGCTTCCTCGCCGTGCTCGATGGCGTGCGGGTGATCGAGGATGGGCCTGACAAGGGCACCCTCACGCTCACGCTCCGCAAGGGCGACCAGGAGTGGGTCCTCAATCCGCCGAACGCCCCAATGCTGCACGACCTGCTGAACACGCCTCCCGAGGATTCGCCCGGCTAGCCCGTGGCGCTCTCCGCGAGGGCGACGCGTCAGTCTCCGGACAGCCCGAAGATCTGCCGCAGGCGCGCGAGGATGCGGCGCTCCTCGGGGTGGGCCTCGGCGCCGCCTGCGTGCTCCGCGACCGCGCGCAGCTGCGAGCGGCGCTGGGCGAGCAGCGCGGAGAGCTGGCGCGCGAGGCGCGGGTGCTCGGAGAAGAGGCGCGCGAAGGTGGGCCGCCCGAACTCGAGCAGTACCGAGTCCTCGGCGGCGACCACCGTGGCCGAGCGCGACTCGCCGGTGAGCAGCGACATCTCACCGAAGTACTGGCCGCGCTTGAGGCGGGTGATCTCCGCGCCGGTGCGCCCCGTGCGCACGGACACCTCGCCCGAGGCGACGAGGTAGAAGGTGTGGCCGCTCTCGCCCTCCTGGAGGATGCGCTCGCCGCGCCCGAAGCGGCGCTCGACCACCTCGTGGCGCAGCCGCTCCAGCTCCGCCGGGGGCAGGGGAGCGAAGAGGTCCACCGCCTGCAGCACCTCGATCATCCCGTCATCCGGGCTCGCAGTGGCGCCCGCGGGCGCGCCGGCCTGCTGCATCCGGATGGTGCGCTGGGGGAAGGGCACCTCGATGCGCTCGCGCCGCAGCCGGTACCAGAGGCGCGAGTACGCGTCCTCCATCACGCTGTCCGCCGTGAGGTAGTCGGTCACGAAGTAGCGGATCATGTACTTGATGCCGTTCTCCTCGTACGCGTTGGTGCGCACCGAAGGCGGCGGGTCCTGCAGGACGAGCGGGTTGCTGCGCACCACGTCGAGCAGCACGCTCTTCACCACGTTCGGCGGCGCGTCGTAGGACAGGGTGATGTAGTGGTCCTGGCCCACCGGCTCGCCGCCGCGCGAGAAGTTCTTGATGGCCTGCTTGCCCACGAGGCTGTTCGGCAGGGTGATGCTCTCGCGGCGGAAGTTCTCGATGCGCGTCGCGCGCCAGCCGATCTGCGCGACGAGACCCGTGTACTCGCCCACCTTCACGTAGTCGCCCACCTGGAAGGGGCGCTCGAGCTGCAGCGACAGGCCCGCGAAGAGGTTTCCGAGCGTCTCCTGCAGCGCGAGACCGATGACCACCGAGAGCACCGCAGAGGTCGCGAGCAGGCCGGTGAGGTCCAGGTTCAGCTGCGCCCGGAGGATGGGCACCGTGACGAGCGCGTACAGCGTGAAGTCGATGACGTCGCGCAGGATCTTCGGCGTGGTGACGGGCGTGCGCAGCCGCAGCAGCTTCAGCCCGAAGGACACGGCGACGCGCACCATGCCGAAGGCGAAGGTGAGCATCCAGGAGACCTGGATTGCCTTGCCCAGGCTGGGGAAGTGCTCCAGGGGCACCACCCACGAGAGCAGCCTCAGCGCGAGGAAGGTGAGGATGAGCGCCAGCGCGCCGCGCAGGTCGCGCTTGAAGAGCGCGTCGGAGGTGCCCGCGCGAACGGCCAGCAGGACGACCGCGAGCAGGGCGCCCGCGAAGAGGAAGAGGTTGCTCTGGAGGAGGGGAAGCACGGGCGCGCTCGACTCTGCCCAGCCGGGGGCAGGGGGTCAAGCCGCGGCGGGCAAGCGGGCGGTTGACCTCCGGCGTCCGAGCGGGGATACACAGCGCCCATGACGCTGGCCTCGGTGTTCGGACAGCCGCGCGCAGTCGAGGCCCTCCGGGCCGCCCTGCGTGGCGGATCGGTGCACCACGCCTACCTCTTCGTCGGCCCCGAGGGCGTGGGCAAGGAGCTGGCGGCGGTGGGCCTCGCACAGGCACTCACCTGTCCGGAGAAGCCGCTCGAGGGCTGTGGGGTGTGCAGCAGCTGCACGCGCATCGCCAAGGGCACCCACCCCGACGTGCTGTGGCTGATGCCGGACGCCGAGCGCGTGGAGCGCGGGCTCGCGGGGCGCTCGGACATCAGCGGCACCCCCAGCCGCGACATCCGGGTGGAGCAGATCCGCCAGCTGCAGGAGCGCCTCTCGCTGCGCGGGCTCGAGTCCCCGCGCAAGCTGGCCCTCGTCGCGAGCGCGGAGGCGATGAACACCCAGGCGCAGAACGCCTTCCTCAAGACGCTGGAGGAGCCGCCCTCGGACACCACGCTGGTGCTGCTGTGCTCGGCGCTGGATCGCCTGCTGCCCACCATCCGCAGCCGCTGCAGCAAGGTGCCCTTCGGCCCGCTGCCGCTCGATTTCCTCGCCCAGCGCGTGCAAGCCGAGCGCAAGCTGGACCCGGCGACCGCGGCGCTGGTGGCGGTGATGGCCGGCGGCAGCCTCGGGCGCGCGCTCGCGCTGGACGTGAAGGCACTGGGCCGGCGCAAGCAGCTGATCACGGACTTCGAGGCGCTGTGGGGCGGGGACGCGCTGCCGCTCCTGCGCTTTGCCGAGGAACACGGCAGCAGCCGCGACGACGCGGAGCAGGCGCTCACCATCCTCACGCTGTGGACGCGCGACGTGGCGGTGGCGCGCACCGGCGCCGGCGCGGGGCTCGCGAACCAGGACCTGGAGCCGCTCGCGCGCGAGGTGGCCGGCCGCCTCTCCGAGGCCGGGCTGCACCGGCGCTTCGCGCTGCTCGAGCGCGCGCTCGGGGCGATCGTGGGCCGCAACGGAGCGCCGCGCCTGCAGCTGGAGCGGATGCTCATCGAGATGATGGAGGCCCGATGAGCGTGGAGCTCGACGACGTGCTGGCCGAGGCGAAGGCGGGCAAGGTGGCCCCGCTCTACCTGCTCTGGGGTGAGGAGTACCTCGTGCGCAAGGGCGCGGACGAGCTCATCAAGCTGCTCGTGCCGGACGCCGCCATGGGGCTGAACCTGGTGGTGCTGGACGCGGCCTCCCCGCGCGAGGCCGCGCAGGAGCTCGCCACCATGCCCCTGTTCCCCGGGCGCAAGGTGGTGCTGGTGCGAGACCCGGAGTTCCTCGCGCCCAAGAAGGGGCGCGGGGATGCGCTGGGCAAGGCGCGCGAGGCGTGGAAGGCCGGCAAGCGCAAGGAGGGGGCGCGGCGCCTGCTCGCGCTCGCGGCGCGCGCCGGCTGGGGCGTGGACCAGCTGGACCCGGACGGCGCGAGCGCGCCGGGCGTGGAGGCGTGGAAGGAGGAGCTGAACGTGGACCTCGCCGAGGCGGACCTCGCCTTCCTGCGCGAGGCCGCTGCCTTCTGCCGCGAGGAGCGCATCAGCGCCCCGGAGGGCGACGCGAGCGCGCTGCTCGAGCTGTTCCAGAAGGGCGTGCCGCCGGGTCACGCGCTGGTGCTCGCCGCGACCGACGTGGACGCGAAGAGCCCGCTGCTCAAGCTCGCGAAGGAGGAGGGGCGCCTCGTCGAGCGCAAGGTGGCGAGCCGGCTGAAGGACCTGGACATCTCCGAGCTCGCGGCCGAGTTCCTGCGCCCCTTCAAGAAGCGGCTGGGCCGCGGGGCGGAGGCGGCGCTGAAGGAGCGGGTGGGCGGCAACATCCGCCTGTTGCAGAGCGAGCTGGAGAAGCTCGCGCTCTACGTGCAGAGCGCCGTCATCGAGACCGAGGACGTGGCGCTGCTGGTGGGCCACGCGCGCGAGGAGGAGTTCCTCGAGCTCTCGGACGCGCTGCAGAAGCGCGACCTGCGCGCGGCGCTCGCCTATGCCGAGGACGCGATGGGGCAGGGGACGCACGCGCTGCAGCTGCTGGGCGCCGTCGCCTCCATCACCCGCACGCTGCTGGAGAACCACGAGCGGATGAACCGCTACGCGCAGGGCGCGCCCCCGCGCTCCTTCGACGACTTCAAGAGCCGCATCTTCCCCAAGGTCGAGCAGGAGGCGAAGGCGAGCAAGGGCCGCGCGCCGCACCCCTACGGCGCCTTCCTCGGGATGCAGGCGGCGGCGCGCTACGGGCGCAAGGAGCTGCTCGGCGCGCTCGTCGCGTGCGCCGAGTCGGACCTCGCGCTCAAGTCCTCGGCCAGCGGCAAGCTCGTCATCGAGCGGCTGCTGTGGAGCGTGTGCGGGAAGGCCTAGGCCACGAGGCCCACGCGAGGCTCGCGAGGCAGGCGATGAGCAGGGCGCTGAACTCCACGCCGTTGCGCCCCGCGCCCACGACGAACCAGCCCTCGTGCGCGTGGATGAGCACGATGCCGGCCGCGAGGATGCCGATGAGGGCGAGGCAGGCAGGCACCACGTAGCGCCCCGCGAGCAGCGCTCCGCAGGCCGCGAGCTGTACGAGGATGGTGAGCCACGCCAGCGCCACGCCGAAGGGCAGGCCCACGCTGCTCAGGAAGCCTCCGAAGCCCGCGATGTCCTCGCCCAAGTGACCGCCGCTCCAGAGTCCGTGCAGCGGGTGCACGATCTGGATCAGTGCCACGGCGATGCGGAGGGCATTCAACGGCGTCCGGGCCTGCTCCATGCGCGCGCTCCTCGGGAGGGTTGCGCCTGGAACGCTCGGGCCCCGGAGAGATACCGGCCCTTTCAGCCGCGCGGGTACACGAGCGGGAGCACGTCCACCCACGGGCTCACGCAGGGGGCGCCCTCCGTGGCGAGGTAGTGCGCCACGCGCCCGGGCTGCAGCGCCACGAGCGCGGAGGAGCGCGTGCCGTAGGCGGGCGTGTGGATGCACAGGGCCTGGAGCTGGCGCACGAGCTCCCGGGTGAAGCGCGAGCCCTGGGCGGGCTCCTCCACGCTCTCGAGCGGAGGCAGGGCGTGGTCCGCGAGCGCCCCCTTCAGGCGCTCGCAGAGCTCTTCCCAGCCGAGCCCCGCCACGTCCCCGACGAGCGCCCGGGCGCGGGTCACCTTGGGGATGCCCGCGTGGTCCAGCCGGTCGTTGGGCAGGACGTGCAGCCCCTCGGGCACGTCCTCGCGCGTGAAGCCCTCGGGCCGCGCATAGGCCACCCGAAGGCGCTCGGCGTCGCCGTACAGGAGGTTGAAGGGGTTGAACTCGGCCGGGGCGAGGGTGTCCAGCAGCCGCTCCACCCCGTCCACGCTGCCGCTCTCCAGGGCACGCAGCACCACCTCGCCGCGCGAGCGGCGGGTCGCATCCGCGGGGCCCGAGGTGCGCTGGTTCGTCAGCCCGACGAACAGGCCAGCGTCCGTGACGCCCATCCAGGTGCCGGCGCGCACCTCGTCGCGGCCGCCGATGGTACGGGGGGAGGCGAGCAGCACCTCGGGGCCGCGGGCGGGGCGGGCGTAGAACTCGTCCCGGTTGGCCGCGAGCACGAGCGGCAGGGTGGGGTGGACGCGGCGCAGGACGAGCACGGTGCACATCGTGACGGTCGCGATAACACCGGCGACCGCCGCTTGCCGAGGATATAGAGTCCGCCGCCCTTCAGGAGAGTCGAGTCCATGCCGCAGAAGACCCTCATCACCAGCGCGCTGCCGTACGCGAACGGCTCCGTGCACATCGGCCACCTCGTCGAGCACATCCAGACGGACATCTACGTCCGCTTCCTGCGCTCCTGCGGCGAGGACGTGATCGCCCTGTGCGCGGACGATCAGCACGGCACGCCCATCGAGATCAACGCGGCGAAGCAGGGGCTCAAGCCCGAGGACTTCGTGGCCCGCTTCATGGAGGAGCACCAGGCCGACTTCCGCGACTTCGACGTCCACTACGACGCGTACGGCAACACCAACTCGCCGGACAACCGCAAGTACGCCGAGTACATCTACGGGCAGCTCAAGGCGAAGGGCGACATCGACCGGCGCGACATCGAGCAGTTCTACTGCGAGACGGACAAGCGCTTCCTGCCGGACCGCTTCATCAAGGGCACCTGCCCCAACTGCGGCGCCAAGGATCAGTACGGCGACGCCTGCGAGAAGTGCGGCAAGGCGTACGCGCCCACGGACCTCATCGACCCGCGCTGCGCGCTGTGCGGCAACCCGCCGGTGCGCCGCAACTCCACGCACCTGTTCTTCACGCTGAGCAAGCACCGCGACTTCCTCGCCCAGCTGCTGCGCCGCCCGGAGTTCGTGAACCAGGGCATCGCGAACCAGCTGCAGCAGTTCTTCGAGAAGGGGCTCGCGGACTGGGACATCAGCCGTGACGGTCCCTACTTCGGCTTCGCCATCCCCGGCGAGACGGACAAGTACTTCTACGTCTGGCTGGACGCGCCCATCGGCTACATCGCCGCGACCGAGCTGTGGGCGCGCGAGACGGGCAAGGCGAAGGACGCGCTCGCGTACTGGGCCGAGGGCAGCGGCGCGCGGATCATCCACAACATCGGCAAGGACATCGTCTACTTCCACGCCCTGTTCTGGCCGGCGGTGCTCAAGGTCGCGGGGCTCAAGCAGCCGGACAAGCTGCTGGTGCACGGGCACCTCACCGTGAACGGCGAGAAGATGTCCAAGAGCCGCGGCACCATGGTCCCGGCGCGCGCGTACCTCGACAAGCTGGACCCGAGCTACCTGCGCTACTTCTACGCGGCCTGCCTCGGCAACGGGCCCGAGGACCTGGACCTCTCGCTCAACGACTTCCGCCTGCGCGTGAACGGGGAGCTGGTGAACAACATCCTCAACCTCGCCAACCGCAGCCTCTCCATGCTCGCGGGGCCCCTCGAGGGGCGGCTCGCGCCGGGCGGCAGCACGGGCCCCGGCCGCGCGCTGGTCGAGGCGGCGCTCGCGCGCGTGCCCGAGGTGCGCGCAGCCTTCGAGCGGCTCGAGTACCGCGTGGCGATCAAGGCCATCACCGAGATCGCCCAGACGGCGAACGGCTTCCTGCAGGCCGCAGCCCCCTGGGCGAAGATCAAGACCGACCCCGAGGGCGCGCGCGCGGACCTCTCGGACGCGGCGGAGGTCACCTACCTGGTGGGCGCGCTGCTCGCCCCCGTGGTGCCGCGGGTGACGGACAAGCTCTTCGCCCAGCTCGGCGCGCCGCCGCTCACCTTCGAGCGCCTCGCCTCCGCGAGCTACCCGCTGTTGGACCGCACGCGGCCCGTGGGCACGCCCGCGCCGCTGCTCCCGCGCCTCGAGGAGGCGCAGGTCAACGCCATCCTGGGCACGCCCGCAGCCGAGGCGGCCCCCGCACCCAAGAAGAAGGAGAAGAAGATGAAGGACGCTGCCCCCGCCGGTGCTCCGGCTGACGCGCCCGCTGCGACGCCCACCACCCAGGCCTCTGCGGGCGCTGGCGCCGCGGCTCCGGCCGCCGCGCCCGCTGCTGCCCCCGCGAGCGAGATCGAGTACGCGGACTTCGCCAAGGTGGTGCTCAAGGTGGGCAAGGTGCTCAACGCCGAGCGCATCCCGAAGGCGGACAAGCTGCTCAAGCTCACCATCGACCTGGGCGAGGGCAGCCCCCGCACCATCGGCTCGGGCATCGCGGAGGCCTACGCGCCCGAGCAGCTGGTGGGCCGCAACGTGGTGGTGGTGACCAACCTCAAGCCGCGCACCATCCGGGGCATCGAGAGCCGCGGCATGATCCTCTCGGCCGGCTCCGGGGGGAAGGATCTCTCGCTCATCGATCCCGGCGACATGCCGCCGGGCACCGAGGTCAAGTGAGCGCGGAGGCCGCTGCGCTGTTGCTCGGGGCCGAGCAGCCGCCCCGCTCGCGCGCCGCGGCCGCCCGCACGCTCGCCCAGGCGGCCAGCGCGGGGGAGCCCGTGCCCGAGTCGGTGCGCGCGCAGCTGCCCGCGCTGCTCGAGGACGCGCAGCCCGAGGTGCGCCGCGCGGCGACGGTGCTCGCGAGCGCGCTGCTGGACGGAGCGGCGCGCGAGGAGGCGGTGCGCGCGCGGCTCGCGGACCCGGAGGCCGAGGTGCGCCTCGAGGCCGCCGGCCGCCTCGCGGACCTGGGCGAGCCGGGGCTGCGCGGCGCACTCGCCGGCATGCTCGAGGACCCGAGCTTCGAGGTGCGCTTCGAGGCGGCGCGCGGCATCGCGTCATTGGGGCATGGGGCGGGGCTCGAGGTGCTGGTGGAGGCGCTGGACCGCGCGCCCCTGCGCTTCCGGGCACTCGGCGCGCTCGGTGAGCTCGCGGACGCGCGCGCGCTGCCCGCGGTGCAGAAGCTTTTCGGCCGCTGGCTGCTGCCGGACTTCGAGCGCACGCAGGCGGCCGGCGTGCTCGCGCGCCTCGGCGAGCCGAAGGGCGCGGCGCACCTGCTCGCGCGCACCCGGAAGAAGTGGAGCCCGGACCGCGCGCTCGCGGCGGAGCTGCTGGGAGAGGTGCAGGCCGCGGGCGCGCTCGAGCGGCTGCGCGAGATGGTGCAGGACGCGGGGGACGTGAACCGGGGCGCTGCGGCGCGCGGGCTCGGCCGGCTGGGAGATGCGGCCGCGCTGCCCTGGCTCACCGCGCTGCTGGAGGACACCTCGGCGCCGGAGGACTTCCGCCAGGATGCCGCCGAGGCTCTGTGCCTGTTGGGACTTCCGGAGGCGCGCGGCGCGGTGGAGCGCGCGCTGCCGGGCTTCTCCGCCGAGGTGCAGGCGGAGCTGAGGCAGACACTGCAGGAGACGGCATGAGACTCGTCGATTCACACTGCCACCTGGAGCCGAAGGACTACGCGGAGCTGCCGCCGGTGCTCGAGCGCGCGCGGGCCGCGGGCCTGGTGCACGCGGTGGTGGTGGGGCAGTTCCACGGGCCGGGGGACTGGGGCCACACGCTGCAGGTGACGGCGGCGCACCCGGAGTTCCTCTCGCCCACCATGGGCATCCACCCGCACGAGGCGGCGCGCGCGCGCGAGGAGGACCTGCAGGCGCTCGAGGCGATGTGCGCGCGGCCCGAGGTGCGGGCGGTCGGGGAGGCGGGGCTCGACTACTACTACGATCACTCCCCGCGCGAGGTTCAGGCGCAGGTGCTGCGGCGCCAGTGCGCGCTCGCGAAGGCGGTGGGCAAGCCGCTGGTGGTGCACGTGCGCGACGCGCACGAGGACTGCGAGGCCATCCTGCGCGAGGAGGGGCTCACCCGCGGCATCATCCACTGCTTCACCGGGGACACGGCGGCTGCGCGCCGCTACCTGGACCTGGGCTTCCACCTCTCCTTGTCCGGCGTGGTGACGTACAAGAAGACGGAGGCGCTGCAGGCCGCCGTGCAGTACGCGCCGCTGGAGCGGCTGCTGGTGGAGACGGACAGCCCCTACCTCGCGCCGGTGCCGCACCGCGGGCGCAAGAACGAGCCTGCGCACGTGGTGGAGACGGCGCGCAAGGTGGCGGAGCTGAAGGGCGTGTCGCTGGAAGAGGTGGCCGCGGTCACCACGGCGAACGCCCGCGCGATCTTCTCGCTCCCGATTTGACGAAGCGAGCCTGCGGCCTCCCGCCCGTCCGCTCGCGCGCCAACACGCGCCGGCGATCTGCGTCGGTGGAGCGTGGCGATGCTGCTAAGGGGAGGGCGACGGGAGTGCCGCTCTCCCGCGCTCGGAGACGCCTGATGCTCGAGTCGCCTCGCCCCGGGGGGCCCGCCCCCCTGACAGCGGACGCCCCCGCCTCCCTGGATGCGCCGCGCACGCGTCCAGCGAGGGTGCTGCCCTGGCTCGTGCTCGGCTCCTTCCTGCTGCTCGCCGTCTGCCCGCTGCTCAGCCGCAGCCGCACGGCAGACCTCGCAGGGGACTTCTCGGATCACCTGCGCCACGCCCACGTCGCCTGGCTCGCGCTCCACAAGGGCCTCGCGGTGTACCTGCATCCGTTCGGGGAGGTCGCGGCAGGAGGGGACTACCGCCACCCCTGCCTTGGATGGCCGATGGTGCCCTACGCCTATCCGCCGCTCGCGCTGGTCCTGTTCATGCCCGTGGCGCTCGCAGGCCAGTACCTTCCGCTCTCGGAGATGGCCTACGCGCGCTTCGCATTGCTCTACACGCTCGTGCTGGCACATCTGGCGCTGTGGGCTTTCTGGAGCGCCCTGGGCCGCCGCACGCTGCTCACGCTGGTCGCGGGTGCCCTCGGCTGGGCGATGCTCGTGCGCTCGGGGCTGCAGGGCTTCTACGATCCCGCGTGGCTGCTCTTCGGCGCGCTGGCGCTCTCCCGGCTGCAGCGGGGCAGGCCCTCCGAGGCCCTGCCGTGGTTCGCGCTCGCGGCGCTCACCAACTACCGTGCCGCGGCGCTCGCGCCGTTCGCGCTCCTGGCCGCGTGGGAGGCGGTGCGCGGCCGGCCCGCGGCGAAGTGGCCCTGGGCGAGCCTCGCCCTGCTCGGGCTGAGCGGCGCGCTGTGCGTGGCGCTCTTCCTGCCGGTGCTCCCCTACGAGCGTGACTTCCGGCTCGCGCCGCCACTCCTCGAGCGGGGTGGAGGGCAGTTCCACTGGGTACTCATCCTCGGTGCCGGCGCCGCGCTGCTCGCGCTCGCGCAGCGCCGACCCGCGGTGGCGGCCTCGGTCGCCGTCGTGACGGCGCTCGCGGTCGTGGACACCCCTGCCTGGTGGCACGCCCTCATGCTGCTGGTGCCGCTCGCGGCGACCGTGGCGGAGCGCCGCACTCCCGCGCGCGTCCTCCTGACGGTGGTGCTCGTGTGCTGGCTGCTCGTGCTCCACCACAACGTGTGGCTCAGTACGCCCCTCGGGGTATTCACGGAGCTGAGCATCTGGGCGCAGCGGCTGCGGGCCTGAGCGCCAGGGCACTCGACGAGGGGGCGAACTTCGCATGTTCAGGCAGACGCGGGAGCAGAAGCAGTCGTACGTGAATGGGCTGGGGCTCTTCTTCGGAGCCCTGCTCGGCGCGAACATGGGCGTGCTGACGGACCTCGCGCCCTCGGAGTACCTGAAGGTCATCCTGCTGCTCGCCGGCGTGGTGCTGTGGATCCAGATGCTCAGCGCCTCGCGCAGCCGGCTTCACGCGCTGCGGATGCTCGCAGCGCTGGTGCTCCCGGCCGTCATCCTGATCGCGTTCCCGCAGTCGCGGCCGCAGGGGCTCACGGATCGCCAGGCGTACAACATGGCCGCGACGCTCGCGGTCTGGCTGGTGTGCGTGGCCTTGATCGAGGTGACGCCCCTGGTGCCCGAGCCGGCGGCTGGCGCGGGTACGGCGGCGCCGGTGTCTCCGCCAGCGGCTTCGCGCAGCGGGGCGAGCAAGGCCTGAGCGGGGCGCCACCACGCCCTCGTCCGAGCGGGACGAGGGCGGGGCGGGCGCGGGAGTGCTACTCGCCGGAGCCCGGCTCGGTGCCCTGCGCAGGCTCGGAGGCCGCGGGGGCCTCCTGCGCCGGCTTCGGGGCCTGCAGGTCGCCCGTCAGCGCGCTGAAGGGCTTGAAGGTCAGCTCCTTCGGCGCACTCGCCGGCTTGTCGCCGCGCGGCGGGCGCGGCTCGCGCGGGCCGCGGTCCTCGCGCGGGCCGCGGTCCTCACGGGGCGGACGCTCGCGGCGCGGCGGGCGCTCCTCGCGCGCGGCGGGGGCGGCCGCGGACGGCGCGCCTCCCTCGGTGGGCGTGGCTGCCGGCGCCGCGGCCTGGGGCTGCTGCTGCTGCGCGCCCTTGCCCTTGCGGCGCGGCTCTCCGTCGCGCTGCTTGTTGCGGCGGCTCTCCACGGGCGCCTTGCCGCGCACGGTGGGCACGGGGCCCTTCCAGAGCGAGCGATCGTAGTGGCGCAGCGGCTCGGTCCAGCGCTCGTTGGGGTCGCGCGCCATGGCCTCGGTCCACGAGGCGATGCGCGAGTCGAGCGAGTCCAGCGCGTGGACGATGTGCGCCTCGAGGGTGAGGGGCAGCTTGGGCGAGCCGTACTCGAGCTGGCCGTGGTGGGCGAGCACGAGGTGGGTGAGGTGCTGCTCGAGCAGGGGCGGGAAGCCGGGCAGCTGCAGGGTCTTCTCGCGGATCTTCTGCGCGGTCATCACCAGGTGGCCCACGAGGCGGCCCTCGTCGGTGTAGTCGAAGCCCTTGGCGGACGAGATCTCCTTCACCTTCATCACGTCGTGCAGGAGCGCGCCGGCGAGCAGCAGGTCGCGGTCCGCCATGGGGTAGTGGTCCGCGACCCGCAGGGTGAGGCGCATCACGGAGAGCAGGTGATCCGCGAGCCCGCCGCGGTAGGCGTGGTGGATGCCCTTGGCGGCCGGCGCCTGGGGCAGGAGGGCGGCGATCTCGGAATCGTCCAGGAAGGCGAGCAGCAGCGCCTTCACGTGCGGGTCCTGGATGCGCTGCTCCACGATCTCGCGGATCTGTCCCACCGAGCGCGCGCCGCCCGCGCCCTCGCCACCGCTGCGCGGGGCCGCGGGCTCGGCGGAGGAGGCGGCGGCGGCCTGCGCGGGAGCGGCCGGGGCCGGAGGCGCGGGCGGGGGCTCGAACTCCTTGGGGTCCAGCGGCTCGGGGTCCAGCTTCTCGAGCTTCTCGATCACCACCTGCGGCTTGCCGTGGAAGGCGATGACGTTGCCCTCGACGAGCAGGTAGTCGCCGGAGGCGAAGGCGGCATCCAGCTCTTCGGCGCGCTCGAAGACGCGGGCGTCCACCTCGCCGCTCTTGTCGGCGAGCACGGCGCTGAGGAACACCTTGCCCGAGCGGGCGGTGACGCGCGCCTTCTGGGTCACGCGGAACACGGTGTGGACGCGGTCCTTCTCGCGCAGGTCCTTCGCGTACACCTTGCGGACGTGCTCGACGGAGGCGGAGGTCTCTTCGTTCTGGGTTTCGGTCGCCATTGCGGCGGCGGACACTAGCCCACCTTCCGGCTAGAATGGCGGCGATGATTTCCGCTGCGTCCGTCTCGCTCGTCGTGCTCCTTGCCCTGGGGGCGGGCCCTGCCTCCCCCCCTGCCGCCTGGGAGGCCGTGACGGAGGTGGACGGCATCCGCGTCTACGCCCGCGAGCGCGCCGAGAGCAGCGTGTCCGAGGTGCGCGCGGTGGGGATGGTCGATGCGCCGCCCCTCGCGGTCTGGCAGGTGGTGCGCGACTACGCGAACCAGCCGAAGAGCTCTCCGTACGTGGAGGTCGCCCGCGTGCTCGCCAGCGAGGCGGACGGCAAGGTCATCCTCCTCTACAACGTGATCAAGGCGCCGCTCGCGGACCGGCGGGACGTGACGGTGCGCATCACGGACGAGTCGGACTGGCAGGAGGGGCGCGGCTACCTCAAGGCGCGCTGGACCGCGAGCGAGCTGGGGCCGCCGCCCACGCCCGGCATCGTGCGCATCCACCTCAACGATGGCTTCTGGCTGCTCGAGCCCATGGACGGCGGGGCGCGCACGCGGGTGACCTACTCGCTGTACACGGACCCGGGCGGCTCGGTGCCCCGCTGGATCGTGAACCGCGCCAACCGCAGCTCGCTGCCCGAGGTGCTGCGCGCGCTGCGGCGCGAGGTCGCAGCGCGCGCCGCGGGCGCGGCTTCGGAGCGCTAGTTCACCTCGAGCGCCACGGCCTCGAGGTACTCGGCCGTGGGCGAGCCCACCGGGGTGGGGTGGTCCGGCGGCAGGCCGAAGCGCCCGAGCCGGAACGCGATGCGCTGCTCCTGCTCGCACGCCACCGTCACGTGGCGGTCGAAGGTGCCCGCGCTCAGGGGCGGGTGGTAGCCCACCACCGCGAGCCGGCCGCCGCGCCGCGTGGCGCGCAGGCCCAGGCGCACGCGCTCGATGAAGGCCTCGTCGGTGCGCGCGTCCGGGGTGTCCAGGAGCACCAGGTCGAAGGTCTCGCGGTTGGCCTGCAGCACCTTGAGGCTCTCGCCCTGCTCGACCTTGGCGCGGCCCGACAGGCCGTTGGCCTCCGCGTTCTCGCGCGCGAGCTCCGCCGCGTCCGCGTTCGCCTCGAAGGCGCGCACGCTGCGCGCGCCGTGCAGGCCCGCGTGCACGAAGAGGCCGCCGGTGGTGCAGCAGGGGTCGAACACGCGTGCGCCCTGGGCCATGCGCCCGAGGAAGCGGCGCAGCTCGCGCTGATCGTAGTGGTAGCCGGTGCGCCGCCCGTAGGAGAGGTCCACGGTGAAGCGTGCCCCGAGCTCGAGCATGCGGCACCAGCGCGGCGGGCTGCCGTAGAGCACGTGCGGGCGCTGCGAGGGCAGCCCCAGGCCCTTGCGGCGCGGGCTGTCGTTGCGCAGCAGCACCGAGCTCGCGCCGGCCACCTCCACCAGGGCGCGGCTGATCTCCTGCACCCGCGCGTCCATGGCGCGGGTGAAGGTCTGCACCACGAAGTGGGTGTCGTAGCGGTCGATGGTGAGGCCGGGCAGCCCGTCCCCGTCGTCGTTCACGAGGCGGCAGAAGCGCGGGTCGTCCACGAGGCGCGCGCGGCGCTCGAGCGCCTGGCGCAGGTGGCGGGGGACGAGCCCCTCGGCCGCCTCCTCGGGCAGCCCCAGCCGCCGCACCGTGTACGAGGACTCGAGGTCCAGGTCGGCGAGCCCCAGCACCTGTCCGTCCTCGTCGCGCAGCTGCACCGGCTCCCCCAGCGCAGGGGTGCCGTCCATGGACAGGATGCCTTCGCGCGGAACCCAGGAAGCTCCGAGCCGAAGGCTGCGCGCCGCGTCACGAGAAAGATAGGTGCTGAGCAATACGCCCTCCCGGCAGGTCGGGGTGGATCCCCTCGGGTGCCGGGTGCTCAACAATCGTGAAGGGTGCGGGAATCTGCGCACCCACCTCGTCCGCCGTGCCGGTTCCCAGGGCAGGCGGGCAGGGGAGCGCTAGAGCAGGCGCTTGCCGCGGGAGAAGGTGCGCGAGGTGACACGCATCAGCAGGCCGGCCACCACGAGCGCGAGCGCCACCCCGAGCATGCGCACGCCCGGGTTGCTGCCGCGCACGAGCAGCCACAGCGCGACGAGCGAGAGCCCCACGGCGAGCAGGATGGGCACGCGCTGGCTGCGCGAGCCCCCGTCGGTGGCCGCCGGCGCGGGGCGGCTGCGGGCGAGCGCGGGGAGGCTCGCGGCGCGGCGCCACTTCTCGCTGCCCTCCTCGCGCACCTCGTCCTCGGGGCCCACCAGCCCCACGGCGTAGGCGCGCTCCACGTCCAGGAGGCTGGGGAAGTCGAGCTCACCGTCGGGAGTGCGGACCCTGTAGGACGTGGGAGTGGGCATGGGGCGTGGGCCGGGCGCTAGCCGCCCAGCTCGGTGGCAATCTGCTCAGCGATGCGCAGCCCATCAATGGCGGACGAGACGATTCCTCCCGCGTACCCGCAGCCCTCGCCGGACGGGTAGAGCCCGCGCAGCGAGACGGAGTGCAGGTCCTCGCCGCGGGTGATGCGCAGCGGGGTGCTGGTGCGGCTCTCGATGCCGATGAGCTTGCCCTCCTCGGAGATGAAGCCGCGCATGCGCCGGTCGAAGGCCTTGAGCGCCACCTTGATGGACTGGGTGATGCGCGCGGGGAAGAGCCGGTTGAGGTCCACGTGGGCGAGGCCCGGGCGGTAGCTCGTGTCGCCCGGGTCCTTCTTCACGCGCCCCGCGAGGTAGTCGGGAATCGTCTGCGCGGGCGCGAAGTAGCGCCCACCGCCCAGCTCGTACGCCTTGCGCTCCCAGTGGCGCTGGAACTCGATGCCGGCGAGCGGCCCGTGGAAGCCCTCGCGCGCGTAGTCCGCCACGCTCACCGAGACGACGATGCCGGCGTTGGCGAACTTCGCGTTGCGCCGCGAGTTGCTCATCCCGTTCGTCACCTGCATGCCCTCCTCGGTGGGGGTGGGCACCACGATGCCGCCGGGGCACATGCAGAAGGAGTAGATGCCGCGCACCTCGCCATCCACCTCGAGGTTCTCCGCGAGCTTGTAGTCGGCCGGGGGCAGCTTCGGGTTCTTCGCCGCGGTGCCGTACTGGATGCTGTTGATGAGCCCCTGCGGGTGCTCGGCGCGAAAGCCCAGCGCGAAGGGCTTGGGCTCCACGCTCACCCGGCCGTCCTTCGCGAAGCGCTCGAAGAGGTCGCGCGCGCTGTTGCCCGGCGCGAGGATGACGCGGTCGCTCTCGAGCGTGCGCCCGTCCACCAGCCGCACCCCGGCCACGCGCCCGTCCTTGTAGAGCAGGTCCTCCACCTTGTGCTCGAAGAGCACCTGGCAGCCGCCCGCGATGAGCATGTCGCGGATGCGCGCCACGGCGCCCGGCAGCAGGTCCGAGCCGATGTGCGGCTTGCCCTCCACCAGGATGTGATCCGGCGCGCCGTACTGGGCGAAGGTCTCGATGACCTTGCGCACCATGGGGTGGTTGATGCGCGTGGAGAGCTTGCCGTCCGTGTACGCGCCCGCGCCGCCCTCGCCGAAGCTCATGTTGCTCTCCGGGTCGTGGGTGCCGTCGCGCATGATCTTCGCCACGTCCTTGCGCCGCTGCACCACCTCGCGCCCGCGCTCGAGCAGGATGCTGCGCACCCCGCGCTCCAGGAGCCCCAGCGCGCAGAAGAGCCCGGCGGGGCCGGTGCCGATGATGATGGGCAGCCGCTCGGGCTCCTTCACCGGCAGCGGCTTCTCGGGGGCCGCGGGCGCCTCGCCCACGTCCGGGGGAAGGCGCGCGGGCCTCTTGCCCGGCGCGAGCGCCACCTCGAGCGTGTAGATGTAGCGCGGGCTGTTCTTCTTGCGCGCGTCCAGCACCGAGCGCACCACGCGCACCGAGGCGAGGTCCGAGCGGCTCACCCCCAGCTTCTCCGCCGCCTTGTCGCCGAGAGAGGACTCCGGCTCGTCCAGCCAGAGGCCGATGTTGTTCACGCGGTACGTCATGGGTGCTGCATCTCCTGGGTCATGGGCCGTCTTCGCGGCCAAGTGGGGCCGGGGCTCTTACGCCACCGGGGCCCGGAAACGGAAGCCGCCTGGAACCTTCCAGACGGCCTGATCCGGGGCGCAGTGTGTAAACCTCTATACACCTCGCGCGCCACCCGCCCTGCGCTGCCCCCCGGGTGCGAAGCCTCCTTCGCACCCGAAAGGCCCGATTGACGAGCTGCGGCAAGGCCTCGAGCACTCTCAACCCACGGGGAACTCAGGAGAATCCGTGAGGAAGAGGACGGTTGGCACGGCGGTTGTAGTGGCTCCGCTGCGTCCGCTTCACGCAGCACAAACCTCTCATCCTCCCTAGGAGGCACCCCCTTGAGCACCGATAAAAAGGGCACCCGGATCCTGGCGCGCACCTTTTTCAACCAGCTTCGCGCGAGCGGCTACACCCCGCACCAGATCATCGGCGTGGCCACCGAGCTGCTCGACCTGGTGACCGAGGAGCTCAAGGCTCCGGCGCCCGTCGCCGAGGCGCACGTTGTGTCCCAGGCGACCCTCGCCCAGAAGCCGGACTTCCGCCCCGAGCTCTAGCGCCCTAGACTTTCGAGCAGTGCTGGGGGGCAAGCACGGGTTCCGGCCGGGTGCCGGGGCTCAGCCCCTCAGACCGTAGAATCAAAAGCAGCAGCGCGGACCGGCCCCCTTCACTGGCGGCCGGTTTTTTATTGCGTGCGCTCCGGGTGGACAGGGCCCGCCGCGGCGCGCCTCCGGGCCGCCGCCCCCGCCTCGTGCCGGCGGGTGAGCGCAGCGGCGGCCGCCACCGCGAGCAGCCCCAGCGCCATGGCGCTGAACACGATGCTCGCCGTCTCGCGCGCCAGCAGCACGAGCAGCGCGAGCGCCCCCACGAGCGCGAGCGCGTCCACGGCGAGCGGGCGCGGGCGCGGGGTGAGCAGCAGCCACACCAGCGCCACGAGCGGCAGGCCCAGCTGCACCTGGCGCAGGATGCGCTCGCCGTTGCTCGCCACGGTGCTCCAGTTGGTCACCAGGATGGCGGCGAAGATGACCACCGTGCCGATGGCGAGCACCAGCACGCCGGCGGCCGCGGCGTCCTTGGCCACCCGGGCCTTCTCGTCGAACTGCTGCACCGCCAGGTCCACCAGGTGCTCGAGCGCGCTGTTGAGGATCTCGGCGAAGAAGATGAGCAGCACGCAGAAGATGAGCGTGACCTTCTCGGCGAGCCCCAGCGGGATGCCGCTGCCCACCAGGCTCACCAGCATCGCGGCGAGCACGTGGATGCGCATGTTGCGCTGGTGCACCACGGTGTGGATGAGCCCCCGCCACGCATGGAGGAAGGAGGCGAAGAAGCCGCTGCCGCCGGGTGCGAGGAAGGGGGGAGGGGAGCTCATGGGCGGGCCGTGTGCGGGCCGCACCCTAGCAGGAAGCGCGGCCGGGGCAGCCGGGGAACGGTGCGCCGCCCGTTCGCCCGCAGGGCGCTCCGGGCCCGGGTGGAGTGTTCACCCCTTGCGGCTCGGCGTGCACGGCCGCGCGATGCGCCGTGCATCGGAGCGCGCGCTGCTCTAATTGGCTCCCCGTCGGCTCCAATGTAGAGCGTTGACTCACCCGGCGGTCGTGCCTACGGTCGGCCGCCCTTTTTCGCTTCCTCCCAATCCCGTCGCCACATCCCTTCAAAGGAGAGACATCCATGGCCACCAAGATCGCGATCAACGGCTTTGGCCGCATCGGCCGCTGCCTGCTGCGCGCCGCGCTCGCCCGCAAGGAGGACCTCGAGATCGTCGCCATCAACGACCTCGACAAGCCCTCCGCGCTCGCGCACCTCTTCAAGTACGACTCCGTGCACCGCACCTGGCCGGGCGAGGTGAAGGCCGAGGAGAAGGCCATCGTCATCGACGGCAAGCGCATCGCGATCACCGCGGAGCGCGACCCGGCGGCCCTGCCCTGGAAGGACATGGGCGTGGACATCGTGCTCGAGTGCACCGGCCGCTTCACCGCGCGCGAGGGCGCCGAGAAGCACCTGAAGGCGGGCGCCAAGAAGGTCATCATCTCCGCGCCGGCGAAGAACCCGGACGTGACGATCGCCTACGGCATCAACCACGACCAGTACGACGCCGGGAAGCACCACATCATCTCCAACGCCTCCTGCACCACCAACTGCCTCGCCCCGGTGGCGAAGACGCTGGTGGACGCGTTCGGCATCGAGCACGGCCTGATGACCACCGTGCACAGCTACACGAACGACCAGCGCCTGCTGGACCTCACCCACGAGGACATGCGCCGCGCCCGCGCCGCCGCCCTCTCCATGATCCCCTCCAGCACCGGCGCCGCGAAGGCGATCGGCGAGGTGCTGCCGGTGCTCAAGGGCAAGATGCACGGCCTCGCGGTGCGCGTGCCCACCCCGAACGTGTCGCTCGTGGACCTCACCGTGGTCACCAGCAAGCCCACCACCCAGGAGGCGGTGCTCGCGGCGTTCAAGAAGAACGCGGACGGCGCACTCAAGGGCGTGCTGCAGTACAGCGACGAGCAGACCGTCTCCATCGACTACAATGGCAACCCGCACTCGGCCATCTTCGATGCCACCAACTGCTTCGTCATGGGCGGCAACATGGTGAAGGTCATGGCCTGGTACGACAACGAGTGGGGCTTCTCCAACCGCATGGTCGACATGGCCAAGTTCCTGGTCTCCAAGGGCCTCTAGGAAGGGCAGCAGGCGCTCCCGTGATCAAGTACATCGACGAGCTGCAGCTCACCGGCAAGCGCGTGTTCATCCGGGTGGACTTCAACGTCCCCCTTGAGGGCAAGCGCGTCACCGACGACACCCGCATCCGCGAGGCCCTGCCCACCATCCGGCGCGCGCTGGA
The DNA here is from genome assembly GCF_009659535.1 of Aggregicoccus sp. 17bor-14. Lineage (NCBI taxonomy): Bacteria > Pseudomonadati > Myxococcota > Myxococcia > Myxococcales > Myxococcaceae > Aggregicoccus > Aggregicoccus sp. 17bor-14. Next base: position 642,751 of record NZ_VJZZ01000001.1, on the reverse strand, counting down.
GATGGGCGGCAAGGTCATCCTCGCCAGCCACCTGGGCCGCCCCAAGGGCCCGGACCCCAAGCTCAGCCTGGAGCCGGTGGCGGGCCGCCTCTCCGAGCTGCTCGGCGGCAAGCACGAGGTCATCCTCGCGGACGACTGCGTGGGTGACGGCGTGAAGAAGCTGGTGCGCGAGCTCAAGGAGGGCCAGGTGGCGCTCCTCGAGAACCTGCGCTTCCACAAGGAGGAGGAGGCCAACGACGAGGCCTTCGCGCGCGAGCTCGCGGCGCTCGCGGACGTGTACGTGAACGATGCCTTCGGCACCGCGCACCGCGCCCACGCCTCCACTGCCGGCATGGTGCCCTTCGTGAAGGAGAAGGCCGCGGGCCTGCTCATGCGCAAGGAGCTCGAGTACCTGGGCGGCGCGCTCAAGAACCCCCAGAAGCCCTTCGTGGCCATCCTGGGCGGCTCGAAGGTGAGCGACAAGATCAAGGTCATCGAGAGCCTGCTGCCCAAGGTGGACGCGCTGCTCATCGGCGGCGCCATGGCGTACACCTTCCTCAAGGCGCAGGGCATCAACGTGGGCAAGAGCCGGGTGGAGGAGGACAAGCTCTCGCTCGCCACCAAGATGCTGGACGCGGCGCAGCGCCTGAAGACCCCCATCGTGCTGCCGGTGGACCACGTGTGCTCCACCGAGTTCGGCGAGGCCGGGCAGAAGGTGGACGTGAACGACCGCGTCATCCCGGACACGATGATGGGCCTGGACATCGGTCCCAAGACGCGCGCCATGTACACGCAGTGGATCCGCGACGCGAAGACGGTGCTCTGGAACGGCCCCATGGGGCTCTTCGAGGTCCCCAAGTACGCCGAGGGCACGCGCGTCATTGCCGAGGCCATGGCCAACAACCGCGACGCGGTGACCATCATCGGCGGCGGCGACAGCGCCGCGGCCGTGCAGCAGATGGGCTACGCGGACAAGCTCAGCCACGTGTCCACCGGCGGCGGCGCCTCGCTCGAGTTCCTCGAGGGGCGTGAGCTGCCCGGCATCAAGGCCCTGGAGACCCGCTAGATGGCGAGCGCGACCGGAGCCCGGGTGAAGATCGTCGCGGGCAACTGGAAGATGAACAAGACGGTGGCCGAGGCGCTCGCGCTGGTGGGCGAGCTGCGCGGGCTGCTGAAAGAGGTTGCCGGGGTGGAGGTGGTGCTCGCACCGCCCTTCACCGCCCTGCACCCGGTGGCCGGCGCGCTCGCGGGCAGCGGCTTCGGCCTCGCTGCGCAGAACTGCCACTGGGAGCCGTCCGGCGCCTTCACCGGCGAGGTGGCCGCCCCCATGCTGAAGGAGCTCGGCTGCGCCTACGTCATCGTGGGCCACAGCGAGCGCCGGCAGTTCTTCGGCGAGACGGACGAGACGGTGAACCGCCGCAGCCAGGCCGTCCTCAAGGCCGGGATGCTGCCCATCGTCTGCGTGGGCGAGACCCTGCAGGAGCGGGAGGCGGGGCGCACCCTGGAGGTGGTGAGCCGCCAGGTGAAGGGGGCGCTCGCCGGCTTCTCCGCAGAGCAGGTGGGCCGCTTCGTGCTCGCCTACGAGCCGGTGTGGGCAATCGGCACCGGCCGCAACGCCACCAGCGCCCAGGCGCAGGAGGTCCACGCGGCCATCCGCCAGCAGCTCGCGGGCCTCCACGACGGGGCCACGGCCGCCCGGGTGCGCATCCAGTACGGCGGCAGCGTGAAGCCGGACAACGCCGCGGAGCTGCTCGGGCAGCCGGACGTGGACGGCGCCCTGGTGGGTGGGGCCAGCCTCAAGGCGGCGGACTTCGCCGCCATCGTGCGCGCGGGGCGCTAGCCCGCTCGGGCGCCCCGGCAACTCCGGGGAGGGCACGAGAAGGTTGTCTCCGCGCTGTCAGTTCTTGTACGGTGCGCGTCCCCCGAAGCCGAAGGGCTGTCGGGGGACGACTCACGCGCCGCTTCGCCAAAGGGATTCCATGCTGGCCTTCGTCACGACCGTGCACGTGCTGCTGTGCGTGTTCATGATCTTCGTCATTCTGCTCCAGCCGGGTAAGGACGCCGGCATGGGCGCGGCCCTCGGCGGCGGCGCGGCCACCACGGCCTTCGGCGGCCGCGGTGCGGTCACCTTCCTCAGCAAGCTCACCGCCATCTGCGCGGCGCTCTTCTTCCTCACCTCGCTGGGCCTCTCCTTCGTGGGGATGCGCTCGTCGGTGGCCGCGGGCCCCCTGCCGGCGCGCCGCGCGGCGGCTGCGCCTGCGCCGGCCGCTCCGGCGAACCCGGTGGGCACCTCTCCTGCGCCCGCGCCGGCCTCCGGTGCGCCGGCGTCCGTGGAGCAGGCGCGCCCGGGCCAGACGGCTCCCGCCGCTCCGGCGCCCGCGCCGAAGCAGTAGCAACAAGCGGCTGCAGCGCCTCAAAAAGGCGTTGCACCGCAAGGCCCGCTCAGGCATAGAGGGGCCGCGAATTGCCCAGGTGGTGGAACTGGTAGACACACTGGCTTGAGGTGCCAGCGCTGCAAGGCATGGGGGTTCGAGTCCCCCCTTGGGCACTCCCCGTGAAAGGCCTCCAAGTCTTCGGACTTGGGGGCCTTTCGCTTTTCCGGCCGGCCGCAGCGGAAGCGCAGCCCGCACCGGGGGGTTGCACTCTTCGTTGGGCACCGTGCCTCCGGCAGCGGAGGGAGGGCGCCCACGGGACCCCGCCTTGGACGCCGACGCCCCCAACCCAGCCCCGCCGCCGCCCCAGGTCGCCGCCGCCGCGGACGAGCTCGGCGCGGCGCTCGCCGAGGTCCAGGCCCGGCTGCGTGCGCTGCTGCTCGGCGGGCCCGTGGCGCAGGCGCTCGATGGGGCCCAGCGCGAGCTGGTGCGGCGCGTGGAGGCGGAGCTGGCGCGCGCCCAGGAGCAGCTCGGCCGGCTGGGCTCGCCGGGCGGCGGGTGGGGGGCGGCGAACGAGGGGGGGCTGCTCGCGGCCGTGCCCGAGGCGGGCGCCGATTCCCATAAAGGGCGCTTCCGGGTCCTCTACGTGGACGACGACCGCGAGAGCCGCGACGGGGTGGGGGAGCTGCTGGCCCGCTACTTCGACGTGCACCTGGCCCCGGACGGGGTGCGCGCCGCGGAGCTCGCCCGCGCGCTGCGCCCGGACATCATCGTCACCGACCTGAACATGCCCGGGCTGGACGGGCTCTCCCTGCTCTCGCTCCTGCGCAGCGACGAGGACACCGCCCACATCCCGCTGCTGGTGGTGAGCGCCTCCACCCACACCGAGGCGAAGGTGCTCTGCTTCGAGGCGGGCGCGAGCGACTACCTCACCAAGCCGGTGGTGGCCGACGAGCTGGTGGCGCGCGTGCGCAACGCGCTCGCGCGCTCCGAGGATCTGCGCCGCGAGCGCGCCCTGCAGGCGACCGACGATCTCACCGGGCTCGCGAACCGCCGCCGCCTGCGCTCCTTCCTCACGCCCGCGCTGCGCAGCGCCGCGCGCACCCGCACGGAGCTCACCGTGGTGATGGTGGACCAGGACCGGCTCAAGGAGCTCAACGATCGCTTCGGCCACGCGGCCGGTGACCAGGCCCTCCGCGCGCTCGCCCAGGCGCTCAGCGCGTGCAAGCGCTCCGGAGATCTCGCCGCGCGCATTGGCGGGGACGAGTTCGTGGTCTCCATGCCGGACACGGATCGCGCCGGCGCCGGGCGCTTCGTCGCGCGCGTGGAGGAGGAGCTGCGGCTGCGCCCCATCCTGCTCGAGCAGGGCGAGGTGTACCTCTCGGCGAGCTTCGGGCTCGCGAGCGCGAGCGAGCGCGACTGGGAGGAGAGCGCCGAGCACCTGCTGCAGCGCGCCGACCGCGCGCTCTACGAGGCGAAGCGCCTGCGGCGCAGCCGGCCCACGGACTGACGCCTGCTTCCCCTTTGCGCGCGCGCCCCGTCCGTGCTCCGGTGGGCGCCGGCCCCGTGACGCTCCTCGCTCCGACCTCGCCCCTCGCCGCCCTCACGCTGCTGCGCTACGCGCCGCGCGGCGTGCCCGGGGCCCTGCTGCGCCAGGGCCTGGAGTCGATGCAGCTCGCGCGCACGCCCGGCCTGCGCTTCTTCCGCCTCCTGGGCACTGCGCGCGGGCGGGGCTTCGGGCCCTGGGAGCCCACGCGCTGGGCGGCCTTCACGGTGTGGGACTCGGCGGCGGCGTTGGATGCCTTCGAGGCGCACTCGCGCGTGGCGGCCGGCTGGCGCGCGCGCGCCGTGGAGCAGTGGACGCTGCGGATGCGGCCCGTGCGCTGGCACGGGGCGTGGGGTGGGGTGGACCCCTTCGCCGGCTTCACGCCGGGAGCCGAGGACGGGCAGGGGGCGGCCGCTCCGCTCGTCGTGCTCACCCGGGCCACGCTGCGGCTGCGCCACCTGCGCGCCTTTCGCGCCGCCGCGGCCGCGCTCGAGGAGGTGCTCGCGCGGCAGGAGGGGCTGGTCGCGAGCCTCGCCGCGGGCGAGGTGCCGCTGCTCAAGCAGGCCACCTTCAGCCTCTGGCAGAGCGGCGCCGCGGTGCGCGGCTTCGCCTACGCGGGGCAGCGCCACGCAGGTGTCGTGCAGCGCACGCGGCGCGAGGGCTGGTACAGCGAGGAGCTGTTCGCGCGGCTGCGCCCACTGTCGGCCAGTGGAACGTGGGACGGGCGCGAGCCGCTCTCGGCGCTGCTGGCCCCGGGCTTGAACTGATCCCGCGCACCTCCCGGCGCACACTGCAGCAGAGGGCAACGCGCTTCCACACACGGCGCAGCGCTTTCGCCTGCGTGGGCAGTTGCCTGCCCAGAGGGGGGTGCCTAGCTTCGCGACCTGATCCGGCACGGGCATCGGCCCGTTTCCGGCATGGTGGGACGAGTGGCGTCGCGGAGGGGGTTGGGAGCCATGGATCGGCGTTGGGGCCTCTTGAGCCTCGTGGTGGGACTGGTGGGAGTGGGGATGGCGTCGGGGTGCGTGGACCGTCAGCGGACCACGCTCACGGACGGCCAGCTCACGGTGTCGCCCGGCGGCATGCAGTTCCAGCGCGTGGCGGTGTTCGACGGGCGCGAGGTCGAGTTCACGCTGCGCAGCGTGGGCCGCATGACCGTGACCGTGCAGGACGCCTGGGTGGAGGGGCCCGCGGGACAGTACGTGGCGCGCTTCCAGGACGCGGGGCCCCACAAGCTCTCGCCCGGTGAGGCCAGCCAGCTCAAGGTGCGCTTCACGCCGCTCGCTCCGGGCGACATGCCGGCCACGCTCGTCATCCAGACGGACTCCTCCAAGGCGCGCCAGCTGCGCGTGCCCCTCACCGGCACGGGCGTGGACGCGTGGGCGCGCATCAGCCCCTCGCGCCTGGACTTCGGGCGCATCGAGGCGGACTCGAGCAAGACGCTGCAGCTCGCGCTGGAGAACCCCTCGGACCTGCCGGTGGAGGTCAACCCCAAGTTCCTCGGCACCAAGGAGCAGCAGGCCGAGTTCAGCATGGCGCCGCTGACGCTCGCCCCCTTCGAGAAGCGCGAGGTGCCGGTCACCTTCTCGCCGCACGAGGTGGGCATCAAGAACGTGGTGCTCGCCATCACCCCGTGCCGCGGCTGCGCGGACGTGCCGGTGCAGGTGGCCGCCGAGGCGCTCGAGCAGGCGGTGATCGCGGTGCCGCCGGACATCGACTTCGGCGCGGTGCCGCTGGACCGCGACGCGCAGCAGCCCATGAGCATCAAGAACATCAGCACCGAGCCGGTGACGGTGACGGGCTTCGTGCGCGACGGCAAGGACGCGTCCTTCTCCGGCGAGGTGACCGGGCTGCCGCTGGTGCTGCAGCCGGGGGAGACCCGCAGCTGGACCATGACCTACAGCCCGGGCCACCCGAACCTCGCCGAGGACTCGGCGCGCTTCACGGTCCAGAGCAAGCGCCACCCCACCACCGAGATCACGATGCGCGGCTTCGGTGGCGCTTCCGAGGTGTGCCTCTCGCCCTCCGGCGGCGAGGTGCTCTTCGGCGAGAAGCCCCTGGGCTCCAAGACCTTCCGCCTGGTGACGGTGAAGAACTGCGGCGCGGACAACGGTGGCCCGCTGCGCCTGCTCGGGCTCTCGTGGGGTGACGCCGCGCGGCCCGCGGATGGCCAGTTCACCAACGCGCCCCTCGCCACCCCCTACGTCCTGCAGCAGGGCGAGGAGGTGACCTTCAAGATCTTCTACGAGCCGGTGCGCGAGGGCCCCGCGAGCGACGTGCTCGTCATCCGCACGGACGCCTACAACGGCGCCACCGTGAAGCTCAACGTGCGCGGCAGCGCGGTGGCGCTGCCCCCCTGCGACCTGAAGATCACCCCCGAGGCGGGCCTGGACTTCGGCACCGTGCCGCCGCGCAAGGGCGCGGTGCTCGGCTTCAAGGTGCTCAACCAGGGCCAGTCCGACTGCGCGGTGAAGAACCTGCGCCTGCGCGACGACGGCGGCGGCACCTTCAACATGCCGGGCGGCGCCTTCGACGGCCTCATCATCCCGCCGGGCAACTACTTCAGCTTCCAGGTGGGCTTCACCGCACCGGAGGCGAGCGGCCGCTTCGAGGGGATGATGCAGATCCAGCAGGCGAACCCCGCCGACCCGCTCATCCTCCTGCCGCTGCGCGCCAACGTGCAGAGTGCCTGCCTCGTGGCCTCGCCGCGCTACCTGGACTTCGGCGCGGAGCTCAACATCTGCCCGCCGCCCGCGCGCGAGGTGAACTTCCTCAACGCCTGCTCGGACACGCTCACCATCCGCGACGTCGCGATTGGTGCGGGCACCACGGACGGCGAGTTCAAGATCACCGATGGGCCCAAGACGCTGCCCTTCACGCTGGCGCCGGGCGAGGCCTTCACCGTCGCCGTGGACTACGCGGCCAAGGTGCCGGGCATGAACCTCTCGCCGCTCTACGTGGACACGGTGGACCTCGCGGCGCCCCTGATGGTGCCGCTCATCGGCGAGTCCTCGGACCGCACGGAGAAGACGGACACCTTCATCCAGCAGGACGCCGCGAAGGTGGACGTGCTCTTCGTCGTGGACAACACGCCCACCATGGTCGAGGAGCAGCCGCGCTTCACCGCGGCGCTGCCGGCCTTCGTGGACGCGGCCCTGCAGAAGGGCGTGGACATGCACGCCGCCGTCACCACCACCGGCATCGACCCGGCGAGCAACGCCTGCCCGGGCGGCGCGCAGGGCGGCGAGGCGGGGCGCTTCTTCCCCGTGGACAACAGCTCGCCGCGCATCGTGAACCAGAACACCCCGAACCTCGCCGGCGTGCTGCAGAACAACTCGCAGGTGGGCCTGTGCTCGCTGCGCGAGGAGGGCTTCGAGGCGATGCGCCGCGCGCTCTCCGTGCCGCTCGTCAACAACGCGGACGACCCGCGCACGGCGACGCCCAAGGACGGCAACGCCGGCTTCCTGCGCGACGAGGCGGCGCTCGCGGTGGTGTTCGTGGGCGACGAGGACGACAACTCGCCGGACGAGGTGCTCACGTACGTGAAGTTCCTCCAGGAGAAGAAGGGCGAGAACCAGCCCCAGCGCGTCACCGTCTACGCCATCGCGCCCACCAAGACCGGGTGCGCGAGCGCCGGCGCGGGCGGGCAGCGCTACGCGGAGATCGCCAAGCTCACCGGCGGCGAGGTGCAGTCCATCTGCGCGGGCGACTACGCGCCCCTGCTGCGCACGGTGGCCAACAAGGCGTTCTCTCCGCAGAACACCTTCCCGCTGAGCAGCCCGGCGACCTCGGGGAGCATCCAGGTCACGGTCAACGGCACCCCGGCCACCGGCTGGCACTACGACGCGGACACCCAGAGCGTGGTCTTCGACGTGACCCCGCCGCCGGGCGCCAAGATCGCCGTCTCGTACCGTCGCGCCTGCAGCTAGCGGCCGTTAGGAATGGGCGGCGAGGGCCGAGAAACAGGCCCCGCCGCAGCGTGACAGGGCTGGCTGCTACAGGTGTGCAGCGGCCTGTTTAGATGACCGGAAAGTTGGAGCTTCGCCCGCAGTCTGTACCTTCCGCTCGTCCCTGCAGCAGCCGAGGAGGCGTCGGGTGAGCCAGAGCAACTCCGGAGATTCCCAGCAGCAGCTCCCGAGCGCGCGCCGCGCCGGCCACGCCCCGGGTGCGCGCCTGCGGGTGCTGCCCGGCGGTGGCCAGCGCCGCCAGGAGGAGCCGCTGGGCTCGCGCGACGCGGTGGTGCGGGTGCTGCTGGAGGCGGGCGCGGACCTGCTCCTGCGCCGCATCTCCTCCGTGCGCGCCGAGGAGATCGAGGGGCGCGTGGACCGCATCCTCGAGCTCTTCGACCGGGTGGACCAGGTGCCCGCGCTGATGCCCGTGCTGCGCCGCCAGCTGGACGAGCTCGAGGCGCTCATGCGCGAGACGCGTGAAGTGCGCCGGGTGCGGCGCGGAGGGTAGGGCGGCCGCGACGTTTGACCCGCTTCCGCGCTCGCGCGTACGCTGCCGCGCGCTCCGGGGGCAGGCAGGCGCCCCTCCTGCCAGACGCATCGTGTCCCTCGACCTTCGCCACCGCTCCTGCCGCCGCCCCTGCTCCCACCGCGCCCCGCCGGGGAGTCGCGCGTGACGCTCGCGGCCGGGACCCCCATCGGCAAGTACCTCGTGCGGCGCAAGCTCGCCGAGGGCGGGATGGCCGAGATCTACCTGTGCACCGCGCGCGGGGTGGAGGGCTTCGAGAAGGAGGTCGTGATCAAGCGGGTGCGCTCGTTCCTCGCGGACGACCCCGCCTTCGTGGAGATGTTCAAGGCCGAGGCCCGGCTCGCCTCGCGGCTGAACCACGCGAACGTGGTGCAGATCTTCGACTTCGACAAGCACGACGACAGCTACTACCTCGCGATGGAGTACGTGCGCGGCTGCTCGCTGTGGGAGCTGCGCAAGCGCTGCAAGGCGCTGCTGCGCCCCATGCCGCCCACGCTCGTCGCGCACATCGGCGCGGAGGTCGCCCGCGGGCTGCACTACGCCCACCGCCTCAGCGACCGCGGCCAGCCGCTGCAGCTCGTCCACCGGGACGTGACGCCGCACAACGTGCTGCTCAGCCTCGAGGGCGCGGTGAAGCTCACCGACTTCGGCATCGCCAAGGCGGGCAACCAGCTCACCGCGCCCGGCATGCTCAAGGGCAAGTTCGCGTACATGGCGCCGGAGCAGGCCCGCGGCGACGTCGTGGACGCGCGCACGGACATCTTCGCGCTGGGCATCGTGCTCTGGGAGATGCTCACCGGAGGCCGCCTCTTCGAGGGCGACACCGACGTGGCCGTGCTGCGCGCCGTGCAGGAGTGCCTCATCGTGCCGCCCGCGCGCCTCAACCCGGACGTGCCGGCGGACCTGGACGCCGCCGTGATGCGCGCCCTGCAGCGCGACCCCGCTGCCCGCTTCGCGAGCGCCGGGGAGCTCGAGCGGGCGCTCGCCCAGTGCGTGCTCGTGCACGCCGCCTCCGTGGACGACACGGACGTGGGCGAGTTCGTGCGCAGCGTGCTGCACGACGGGCCCACCCAGCTGGCCGAGCTCCCCACGGGGTTCTCCCTCGAGCTCGCCGGAACGCACGCTGCGGCGCCCCCGGCCGGCGAGGCCGCGGCCCCCGCGGTGCGCGCCGTGCGCGAGCCCACAGCGGTGATGCCGGGCGGCCGGGGCCGCGGCGAGGCGGCGTCCCCGCGGCGTCCCTCGCAGCCCGAGGCGCCGCGCGCAGAGGGGTTGCCACCGCCGGAGGCACCGCGCCCGGGGGTGGCGTCTGCGCCCGCGCCTGCGGAGCGGGGGGCCGCGCGCACCGGGCCGCCCGCAGCACCCCCGCTCGCGCCGGCCTCGGCGGACGAGGACGTGCACGCGCCCACCTTCGTCCTGCCGCCGCGCCCCGCGCTCTCCGAGGCGGCGCGGGCTCCCACGGACCAGGGCCTGCCTGCCGTGCAGCCTCCGCCCCCGCCCGCGCCCCGGCGGCGCTGGGCGCTGCTCGCCGCCTGCGGCCTCGGGCTCGGGGTGGTGGTGGCCGGTGCAGCGGCGCTGCGCCCTCGACACCCTGCGTCTCCTGCGTCCGTGGCGCCGTCCGTCGCCGCGAGGGCCGAGGAGGGTGGGGCGCCGCCCGCCGTGCAGCCGCCGGTGGCCGCGGTCTCCGCGCCGAGCGCGTCGCCCGAGCCTGCGGAGGCGGCGGACGCCGGCGTGGACCCGGAGATCGAGGAGCTCACCCAGCAGCCCGGCAGCCTCCAGGTGCTCGTCTATCCCTACGCCACCGTCTTCGTCGACGGCCGCTCCGAGGGCGTGGTGCAGGGCACGGCCACCTTCGCGCTCGCGCCCGGCAGACACACCGTGAGCTTCAAGCACCCGAACTCCCCGGCCGAGACGCGCGTGGCCACGGTCGAGTCCGGCAAGACGGTGAAGGTCCCGTTCCGCGCGCGGCTGAAGTAGCCGCCCGCGCGGGCCCGCGGCCTCCTGCCGCGACGTCGTAGCGCTCCGTCCACCGCTGATCACTTCGCGCCCCCGGTGCGCGCGCACGTCCGCGCACCCTTGACGCCGCTTGCCTGCCTGTGGCATTCAGTAGCGCATATTCAATGGGCTCCACTGAATGGACTACATATCGGCCACTGGACGCGGCCGAGCTCGAGCGGATCGAGCGCGACTACGCGGCGGGGCTGCCGGCGAGCGCGATCCTGGAGATCTTCCGGCCGCGCGGCGTTCAGCTGTCGGAGGGGACCTTCCGCAAGTACGTGCAGGTGGGGCTCTTGCCGCGCAGCCGCCGGGTGGGGCGCAAGGGCAAGCACCAGGGCAGTCGCGGGCTGTACCCGGTGGAGGCCGTGCGCCGCATCAACGCCATCAAGCGGATGATGGCCGAGGGGCACACGCTCGAGGACATCCGGCGCTCCTTCGTCTTCTACAAGGGGCACATCGACCAGCTGCAGCGTGAGCTGGCCGGGCTGCTCGACGGGCTACAAGGGGAGCTCGAGGAGCGGGGACTGGGCTCGGAGCGACGGCGCGCGCTCGAGGCCGAGCTGGAAACTTTGCGCCGCCGCGCGCAAGATCTGGTCCGGGACGTGGCCCGGCTGGGGAGCGCGGTGACATCGCATGCAGACGAAACGATCCGTTCGCAATAGAATGCCGGCCCCGGGGCGCCGGCCACTGTCGTTCCATCGGAGGGGACATGTCTGAAGCGAAGGAGCAGCTGCCCGAGGGGACCTCGTCCGCAGTGGGGGCCGGGGCCGGCGGTGCCGGTGAGCCTGCCGAGCGGCAGCGTTCGAAGACCATGTCGCGCAAGGAGATGGCCCGCGACCTGCGCCGCCGTCGCCTCACCGGTCAGGTGGACCCCGAGGAGGGGGAGCTGCTCAAGGCGGTGGAGTCCCAGCGCCCGCGCACCCGCGCCGACTGCGTCAACGGCGCGCGCCCCTGCCTCTTCGTCTCCTGCAAGCACAACCTCTACCTGGACGTGAACCCGGACACCGGGTCCATCAAGCTCAACTTCCCGGACAAGGAGATCTGGGAGCTCGAGTACACGTGCGCCCTGGACGTGGCCGAGAAGGGGGGCATCACGCTCGAGGAGGTGGGGGAGATCATGAACCTCACCCGCGAGCGCATCCGCCAGGTGGAGACGCGCGGCCTGATGAAGCTGCGCGAGGACATCGACGCGGACCCGCCCGTCTCCGCGCGAAAGCCCTGAAAAGCGGGGACTGCCGCCGCTGCGCAGCGCGTTGACACCCCGGGGGGTGGTTGCTAGACGGGCCCCCTCCCACACAGCGAGGCGCGCAAGCACGTGCTGGCCCTACTCAGCGTTTCCGACAAGCGCGGTCTGGTTCCATTCGCCCAGGGACTGGTGAAGCTCGGCTTCCGGCTCCTGTCCACGGGCGGCACGCTGGACGCCCTCAAGAAGGCGGGCGTCCCGGCGACCAAGGTCTCCGAGCACACCCAGAGCCCCGAGATCCTCGGCGGCCGGGTGAAGACCCTGCACCCCCGCATCCACGGCGGCATCCTGGGCCGCCCCGACCTGGCGAGCGACCAGGCGGAGATGCAGGCGCAGGGCATCGAGCCCATCTCGCTCGTCGCGGTGAACCTGTACCCCTTCCGCCAGACGGTGGCGTCCGGGGCGGCCGAGCCCGAGGTCATCGAGCAGATCGACATCGGGGGGCCCGCGATGGTGCGCGCCTCGGCGAAGAACTTCCGCCACGTGTCCATCGTGGTGGACCCGGGCGACTACGAGGCGGTGCTCGCGGAGCTGCAGGGGGGCCGCGTGGGCGAGGAGACGCGCCGGCGCCTGATGCGCAAGGCCTTCGCGCACACGGCCGCCTACGACGCCTCCATCGCCGCCTACCTCGCCGAGCGCGGCGGTGAGTCCTTCCCGGAGGAGCTCTCCCTCAGCTTCCAGAAGGTGCAGGCGCTGCGCTACGGCGAGAACCCGCACCAGAAGGGCGCGTTCTACCGCGAGTTCGCCCCGCCCGCGGAGCCCACCGTGGCCTTCTCGAAGGTGCTGCAGGGCAAGGAGCTCTCGTACAACAACCTGCTGGACCTGGATGCGGCGCTGGGCCTGGTGCTCGAGTTCCCCGAGCGCCCCTGCGCGGTGATCATCAAGCACAACACCCCGTGCGGCGTGGCCTGTGACGACTCGCTCGAGCGCGCGTACCGCACCGCGCGCGCCGCGGACGAGGTGTCTGCCTTCGGCGGCATCGTGGCGCTCAACCGCGAGGTGGACGAGGCGGTGGCGCGCGCGCTCGCGGAGACCTTCCTCGAGGCGGTGATTGCTCCGGGCTACTCGGCGGCTGCGCTGCAGGTGCTCTCGGCGAAGAAGAACCTGCGCCTGCTGGAGGCCGGCGCCGGCCTCGCCGCGACCAGCGCCCGCCCGCGCGCGCAGCTCGAGGCGCGCACGGTGTCCGGCGGACTCCTGCTGCAGGACAAGGATGCGCGCGAGCCGGAGCTGGAGTGGAAGGTGGTCTCCAAGCGCGCCCCCACGCCGGCGGAGGAGCGCGCGCTGCGCTTCGCCTGGCGGGTGTGCAAGCACGTGAAGAGCAACGCGATCGTGTTCGCGGCGGAGGACCGGATGCTCGCCTCGGGCGGCGGCCAGACGAGCCGCGTGGACTCCGCGAAGATCGCCACCGGCAAGGGCGGCAAGGCGCTCGAGGGCAGTGCCGTCGCCTCCGACGCCTTCTTCCCCTTCCGGGATGGGCTCGACGAGGCCGCGCGCGCGGGCGCCAGCTGCGTCGTCCAGCCGGGAGGCTCGGTGCGCGACGCGGAGATCATCGCCGCAGCGGACGAGCACGGCATGGCGATGGTGCTCACGGGAGTCCGACACTTCCGGCACTGAGCGATGCGGATCGTCTGCCAGAGCTGCTCGGCCGCGTATGCCATCGACGATCGGCACGTCACGCCGCGGGGCGTGCGCGCCCAGTGCCCGCGCTGCCGCCACCAGCAGGTGGTGCGGCGCGAGCCGGACGCAGCGACTGCCCCGCCCGCGCAGTCTCCTGCCGCGCCTCCCCCTGCACCCGAGCGCGCGAGCGCTGCACCCCCGCCCCCGGCCGTAGCGCCCGTTCCGCTGGCCCCCTCGGCCCGGCCGCGGCCGGAGGGGCCGCCCGAGCGCGCGCAGGCCGCCCGGCCTCGTGCGCCCGAGTCGCCGCGACCCGCTCCCGCAGCCGGCGCGCCGGCGCCCGAGCCGCGGCCCGGGCCCGCCCCGCGCACGGTGGCGCCGCCGCCGCAGGTGCCCGTCGCGGACAGCCCGCCTCCTGGCCTCGGCTCCGATGACCTGGCCTTCCAGGACCTGGCCCCCGAGGACCCCGCGCAGCCGCCTCCCTCTGCCGGGGGGCGCGCGCGGCGGGTGACACGCGAGCAGCCGGCCGCGCCCGTCGAGCGGCTGGAGCTCCCGGTGGCCTGCGACCGCTGTGGTGGGCGACTGGAGGATCCGGTTTCTCAGGCGCTGGGCACCTGCGAGGCGTGTCGCAGCGCTGCGGAGGAGGCGTCCGCCTCCACGCCGACGCTGCGCATCCCGCTCGGGGCAGCGCCTTCGCAGCGCGGCGCGGGCAGCTCGCCTCCGGGGGACGCGCGCACCGAGCGCACGCTGCCCATGGCGCCCATCGCGCTGCAGCGCGACCGCCCCGGCGTCCGCTGGCCGCGGGTGCTCGCGGCAGCGGGACTGGGCGTGCTCGTGCTCGGTGGAGCGGCGGCATACATGCTGCGCGAGCGCGCGCGCACCCAGCGGGAGGCGGCGCGCGAGCAGCCCCTGCCGCAGGCGGTGCAGGCGGTGCTCCCGCGCTGGCGGCTGATGCACGTGGACGTGCAGGGCAGCGCCGCGCAGCAGCTCGCCGAGGGGACGCGGCTGATGGCGCAGGACGAGCAGGGCGCCTACCTCGAGGCCGAGGAGGCCTTCCAGCGCGCGCTGCTCCTCGACCCGAAGAGCGACGCGGCCATCGCCGGCTACGTGCGTGCGCTCGCGCTGGGCCGCGGCGCTGCGCTGGAGCAGGACGCGTACGCGGAGGCGCTGGCGCTGATCCAGGCGGCGAAGGGCCGCGCAGGGGCCAACCCCGCCGTGCAGCTCGCCTGCGCCGCGCTGCTGCAGACGCGCGCGGGCGACACGGAGCAGGAGCGCGCACGGCAGCTGGCCGAGGCGGTGCTCGCCGCGAAGGACGTCTCGGCCGCGGACCAGGCCGAGGCCCACCGGGTGCTGGGGCACGGCTACGCCCACGGCTCCTTCGCGCTCGCGACGCAGCACTTCGACGAGGCCCTCGCGCTGAACCCGAAGCTGGTGATCGTGCACCGCGAGCGGGCGCTGGCGGCCGAGGCCGCGGGCGACTACCGCCAGGCCATCGCGGCACTCGAGCGGCGCCTGCAGCTGGACCCCGGCCACCGCGAGAGCATCGAGGCGCTCGCGCGCGTGCTGCTCGAGGTGGGCGACGTGCCGCGGGCGCGCGCCCTCTACGAGTCCCAGGCGCGCGCCTACCCGAAGGAGCTGCGCGCCCAGGTGCCGCTCGCGGTGCTTCGCTACCAGGTGGACGGGGCGCCGGCGCCCGCGGTCGCGAGCCTGCGCAGCCTGCTGCGCGAGCGCGAGCAGCAGCCCGCGCGCGACGTGGCCTCGGCGCTCGTCCACCTCGCGGCCGCCGAGCGCGCCGCGGGGCATGCCGCGCAGGCCGAGCGCGCCGCGGACGAGGCGCTGGCGCTGGACGCGGCGCTGCCGGCGGCGCACCTGCAGCGCTTCCTCCTCGCCCTGGATCGCCGCGACGCCGCGGTCGCCGCCGCGCACCTCGCTCCGGCGCGCGCGGGCCTCGCGGACCCGGCCCTGGGGCAGCTGCTCGCGGGGCGGCTCGCCCTGCTGCAGGCCGCCCCTGACAAGGCACGCGAGGCCTTCCTCGAGGCCTACCGGCTCGATGCGCGCCGCAGCGATGCGCTGCTGCTCGAGGGGCTCGCGGCGGCCAGCGCCGGGCAGCGCGAGGATGCGGCGCGCGTGCTCGCGCAGGTGCTGCAGGCCGATCCGCTGCGCCCGCCGCCCCGGCCCGTGGTGACGGACTTCTACCTGCAGCCCCACGAGCTGCTGCGGGGCGTGGACGGAGCGCTCGCGGGGCTGCGCAGCGGTCCGGAGGACATGGTGCCGGACCTCTACGCGGGGGCCCTGCGCTTCTACCAGGGGCAGCTTCCGGAGGCGGACGCGCTGCTGCAGCGGGTGCTCGCGCGGGACCTGAACAACGCGCAGGCGCTCGCCTACCGCGCGCTCGTGGCGCTGGAGCGGGGCGGGACCGCGGGCGCGGCCGCCGCGCGGCCGCTCGCCGAGCGCGCCGTGGCGCAGGACCGCCGCTACCCGGTGGCGCAGCTCGCCCTGGGGCTCGCGCTCGCGGCGCAGGGGAAGGCGGAGCCCGCCCAGCGCGCGCTGCGCGAGGCGCTCGCGCTCTCCCCCTCGCTGCTGTCGGCGGAGGTTCGGCTCGCGCAGCTGGAGGCGGGCTCGTCAGTGGACTCGGCGCGCACGCGCCTGCTGAGGACGGTGGGGCTGGACCCGGCGTACCTCGTGGCCAAGCGCGCGCTCTTCGCGCTGGAACAGTGAGGCAGACGTGAAGGTGCTTCTCCTGGGCTCAGGTGGCCGCGAGCACGCGCTCGCATGGAAGCTCGTGCAGAGCCCGCGGCTGACGGAGCTGCTGTGTGCTCCCGGAAACCCGGGCACCGCGCGGCTGGGCCCCCGCGTGCGGCACGTGGCCGTGGCGCCGGACTCCCCCTCGGCCGTGCTCGCGCTCGCGCGCGCCGAGCGCGTGGACCTGGTGGTGGTGGGGCCCGAGGCCCCGCTCGTGGCAGGCGTGGCGGACCCGCTGGTGGAGGCGGGCATTCCCTGCTTCGGCCCGCGCGCCGCGGCCGCGCAGCTCGAGGGCTCCAAGGCCTTCGCCAAGGAGGTGATGGCCGAGGCGGGCGTGCCCACCGCCGCGTTCCGCGTCTTCCGCAACACGCCGCAGGAGCTGCAGGCCGCCGAGGCCTACGCGGTGGCGCAGGGCCGCATCGTGGTGAAGGCGGACGGGCTCGCCGCGGGCAAGGGCGTCATCGTGGCGCCGGACGTGGCCTCGGCGCGCGAGGCGGTGCGCGCGGTGGGGGCCATGGGCGCCGCGAGCCAGCAGCTGGTGCTCGAGGAGCTGATGGAGGGCGAGGAGGTGTCGCTCATCGCCCTGTGCGACGGCGAGCGCTACGCACTGATGCCCACCGCGCAGGATCACAAGCGGGTGGGGGAGGGGGACACCGGCCCGAACACGGGCGGGATGGGCGCCTACTCGCCCGTGCCCTTCCTGGACGAGGCGCAGCTCGCGCGCGTGGGCGAGACGATCATCGCCCCCATGCTCGCCACCATGCGCCGGCGCGGCACGCCCTTCTGCGGCGCGCTCTACGCGGGGCTGATGCTCACCCGCGAGGGGCCCAAGGTGGTCGAGTTCAACGCCCGCTTCGGTGACCCCGAGACCCAGGTGCTGATGCTGCAGCTGGACGAGGACCTGCTGCCGCTGCTGGATGCCTGCGCGCGCGGGAGTCTCGAGGCGCGCACGCTGCGCATGCACCCGGGCGCCTCGGTGGCCGTGGTGATGGCGGCGCAGGGCTATCCCGAGGCGCCGCGCCGCGGCCAGCCCATCCGCGGCCTGGAGGGGCAGGGGGCGCTCGCGCCCGAGGCTCCGATCTTCTTCGCCGGGGTGGAGGAGCGCGAGGGCGCGCTGCTCACGGCGGGCGGCCGCGTGCTCACCGTGTGTGCGCGCGGGCGCGACCTCGCCCAGGCCCGAGAGCGTGCGTACGCGGCGGCGGCCGGGGTGAGCTTCGAGGGGGCGCACCTGCGCCGGGACATCGGCGCGCGCGGGATGCGGCACGGCGGGTCGTGAAGCTGCTCGCGCGCTACATCCTGGAGGAGCTGCTCGTCCCGCTGGTGGTGTGGGTGGCCTTCCTGTTCCTGCTGCTCTTCGTGAT